>JAFLVF010000020.1 GCA_022508425.1 Clostridiales bacterium
ACGCAGTTCGATATGCGTTCGTTCTCGCAGGGCGATTACGAAAAGGCCATGCAGCGCGAGAACGAAGCGGCGCTTATATCCAAAGTTCTTTACCCCTCCGACGATCACAGCCAGGGCAAGCAGCTCCGCTTACAACAGGAATACTTCCTGTGCTCGGCGTCGCTGCAATCTATACTTAAAGACCATTTGCGGCTCTATAAGAGCCTTGACAATCTTCCCGACAAGGTTGTTATCCACGCCAACGATACGCACCCGGCGCTCGCTATACCCGAGCTTATGCGCTTACTCATGGACGAGCACGGTTATTCGTGGGACGAGGCGTGGGACATAACCAGCCGCACCGTCAATTACACCAACCATACCGTCATGGCGGAAGCGCTCGAGAAATGGGACGAAAACACGTTCAAGACGGTGTTGCCGCGCATCTTCGCAATTACGTGCGAGATTAATCGCAGGTTTATCACTAACATGCACACCGCCAACGTCGACGACGCCAAGATTGCCAATATGCAAATCATCATCGACAACCAAGTCAAGATGGCAAACCTCTGCGTCATAGGCTCGCAAAAGGTTAACGGCGTTTCGGCACTGCACAGCGAGATAATCAAAGACACAATATTCAGTGATTTCAACGAGGTTTATCCCGACAAGTTCACCAACGTAACCAACGGCATTACGCATAGGCGCTGGCTCATTCAGTCCAACCCCGCGCTGTCCGCGCTCATTACCGAGCTTATCGGCGATGATTTCTACACCAAACCCGAAAAGCTCGACGGGCTTATGAAGTTTGCCAACGACAAGACCGTGCTCGAAAAGATAGGCAAAATCAAGTACCAGAACAAGAAGAATTACGCCGATTATATACTTAAGACGACGGGCTTCAAGCTCAATCCCGAGTCGCGCTTCGATACGCAGATCAAGCGTTTGCACGAGTACAAGCGTCAGCTTCTCAACGTGCTCAAGATCGTGCATTACTATCTCGAGTTGCAGGACAATCCCGACAAGGAATTCACGCCGCAGACGTTTATATTCGGTGCGAAGGCGGCGGGCAGCTACATGCACGCAAAGCGCATCATTCAGCTCATCAACTGCCTCTCGCGCGAGATTCAGAAAGACCCGAAGATCAAGAGCAAGCTCGACGTCATGTTTGTCGAAAACTACAACGTCACTCAGGCCGAGCACCTCATCCCCGCGTCCGAGGTCAGCGAACAGATTTCGCTCGCCGGCAAGGAAGCGTCGGGCACTTCCAATATGAAGTTCATGATAAACGGCGCGGTCACGCTCGGAACACTTGACGGCGCCAACGTCGAGATAGGCGAGCGCGTGGGCGACGAGAATATATTCATCTTCGGACTCAAGACCGAAGAGGTCGAACGTGCTTGGCGCGCAGGCTACAACTCGTCGATTATTTATTCGCACAATCATGAGATTAAACGCGTCGTTGACAGACTTCGCGTAGGTTTCGACGGCGAGAGCTTCTCCGACATTGCCGACTACCTCATAGCCGGGCACTACAACGTCGCCGACCCGTACATGTGCTTGCTCGACTTCGAGGAGTACAAGAATGCGGCGGCGTACATGGACGGCGTCTATAAGGCGCAGGATAGGTGGAACAAGATGGCGCTTATCAATATAGCAAAGGCGGGCATTTTCTCGTCCGACCGTTCCATCAACGATTATGCCAAGAACATCTGGAAGCTCAAACGCATTGTCAAAAAGTAATAACAGATGGACGCGCCGAAATTTTTCGGCGCGTTTGTATAGATAAATTGTATTATAGATGTATTGTATAAATTATAAGGAGTAAAAATTATGTCCAATACCGTGACGTTTTTCCCCAACTGCAAGAAATGCAAAACGCCCGTCGGCGCGGCTGTCGTCGGCGAGCCTATCAGCCTTACGCTCAAGTTTACGCGGCCGCAAAACCCCGCCGACGTGTACCTCATTCTGACCAAGGACAACGAGGACCCCGTCGGTTACGCTATGAACCTTGTAAAAGACGAGGACGGCGAATATACGTATTCGATTGCCGTCAAGGTGACCACGCCCGGCCTGTATTTCTATCATTTCGAGATACACAACGAGGAGCAGGTTTACCGCGTCGGCAGCGACGTCGATTTGCATGCGTTACTCGGCAAGGGCAGCGATTGGCAGTTGACAGTCACGAGCGACGAGTATGCGCCGACGGTGCTCGACGGCGGCGTAATGTACGAGATTATGCCGGACAGGTTTTTCGTCGGCGGCGAGAGGAAAAAGACAAAAGCGTACGCGACGTACAGAGAGGATTGGGGCGGTGTGCCCGAGTTCCGCGCAGACGACAGCGGCAAGATTCGTAACGAGGACTTCTTCGGCGGTAATCTCAAGGGCATTGCGAAGAAGCTTCCGTATCTTAAGAGCCTCGGCGTTACGTGTATATATCTCACGCCCATATTCGAGGCGCACTCCAACCACAAGTACGATCCCGGCAACTACATGCGCGTTGACAGCGACTTCGGCACCGAGGACGATCTCAAGGATTTGATTAAGAAGGCGGCTAAGCGCGGAATGAAGATAATAGTCGACGGTGTTTTCTCGCATACGGGCGACGACAGCATTTACTTCAACCGTGCTGGCAATTACGACAGTTTAGGCGCGTACAATTCGGTCAAGTCGCCGTACTACGATTGGTACAAGTTCAAGAATTATCCCAACGAGTACGAGTGCAGATACAATATCGACATCATGCCCAACACCGACTGCAAAAACCCGAGGTTTGACGAGTTTGTAGCGGGTACGGAGGGCGTCATTCGGCACTGGACGAGAATGGGGCTCGGCGGCTGGCGGCTCGATGTGTGCGAGGAGCTCACCGACGAGTTTATCGCGCACTGCGTGAGAGCGGCGAAGAAGGAAAATCCCGACGCCGTCATGTACGGCGAGGTCTTTATGGACGCGTCAAACATGATTGTCGGCGGCGCGCGCCGGTGCTTTGTGACGGACGGCAAACTCGACTCGGTCACAAACTATCCATTCAAAGAGGACATTCTCAACTTTGTCAGATGCGGCGACGCCAATCGCTTGAATAATACCGTCGGTTTTGTAATCAATAATTATCCCAAGCGCGCCGTGGACAGCCTTATGAACGTGCTCGGCAACCACGACACGGCGAGACTTATGACGGTGCTCGGCGACAGCGGCGAAATCAACAGCCGCGAGGACAAGGCGACAGCTTCGGTCAAGAACATAAAAGAAGCGGTCAAGCTCGTCAAAATGGCGAGTGCGCTCCAGTACACCTTGCCCGGCGTGCCGTGCGTTTATTACGGCGACGAGGTCGGCATGGAGGGGTTTGAGGACCCGTTTAATAGAAAATGCTATCCGTGGGGCGGCGGCAACAAAGACTTGCTCAAGTGGTACAAACAGCTCGGCAAGGTTCGCCATAACGAAAAAGAAATTTTCGCGCACGGCAAATACAAGAGCATAGATACCGAAAACGGCATAATATTCTTCAAGCGCAAGGTAAACGGCGACGAGGTTTACGTCATTGTCAACAATTCGGGTAAAGCGTATTCGCCCAAATTGGACGGCGAATATACCGACTTGATGACGTATACGCCGTTTAGCGGCAAGGTCGCCGACAAGTCCGTCGCGATAGTAAAAGCTACGAGCAAAACAACATTCCCCGTCAAGAAAAAGAGAAAAGTTAAATAAAACGAAAACCGTGCCGTCAAAGAAAACGTCGGCACGGTTTTTTCGTTATGCACGGTTAAATCCTTGCATTTTTCCGTAAATAGTGGTATTATCAATAGGCGAGCGACGCAGTTAATGTCAGTTCCGATTTTGATAACAGTAAAATAAAAAACAAAAGTAAATATACGCACCCGTAGCTCAGCTGGATAGAGTATCAGATTCCGATTCTGAGGGTCGCAAGTTCGAATCTTGTCGGGTGTACCACTACAAAAGCCACGCTTTGAGCGTGGCTTTTGTAGTGGTACACTTTTGAGTGCGAACTGTCCGACGCAGTTATGCGCAAGTTACGTTACATTATAGAGAAACAGTTAATAATAAAGATAATGTTATGTTATTCGGCGGGTGGTTCGTGGCGCTTGCGCGAAGCGCAAAGCCCGCCCGCGACTGAGCGGGCTATATTGTCGGATAACGATTGTCGATACACTTATTTACAAAAGTTAAGTGATTTTGCAATGAAATTAGCATAACGTATTGAAAAGCTTTGTACTGTCTGTTATAATATAAAAAAATTACTTATACCTAGGAGGAAATTTTGGAGAAAATCAAACCGCCTATAGACGTGCAGCAGGCACAGGATTTTGTGCTGAAAGCATTGCAAAAGTACAAGCACAAGCCACTCGTCTTGATTGACGGGGACAAGTGGATTAAGCTTGCCGAAGGCTGTGGATACCAGCCGAGATAATTACGTTCCATTGTATATATGATATTATCTCATTATAAAAACCGCACTTTCGTGCGGTTTTTTGTATTGTATCAAATCAAGCGTTTGTTTCCTCGGGAGCGGGTTTTACTTTCTTCTTGATAGGGAACAGCATACGGGTAGACGCTTTGTACTCGGCGAAGTTGGGTTTGCGCGATTGGCGTTTTTCGGCGAGGGGAATGCTTATGAATAAGAACAGCAAGGTGTTAGCGAACGCGCCGACAATCAGATACCAATAATGCGGCATCGCGCACACGCAGGCAAGCGCAATCGACCACCACATCGTGATTTCGCCCAAGTAGTTGGGGTGGCGTGAGTATTTCCACACGCCGTCGCGGATAAAGCCGCCCGTGCCGCGCTTTCTAAACGCGTGCATTTGACAGTCCGCAGTGCCCTGCAATGTCGCAGCGCCGACGGACATGGCTATAAATACGCAGAAGAACACGGCGTTGACTGTCGCCATAGCAGGCGCATTGACGAGTAGGAATACGGCGGGCAGGGTGCAGCCGTAAACTATGAGGGTGGGGACGAGATGAATGCCCAAGAAGTTGACTACGGGGTATAGTTTTCCCGTTGTTTCTTTTAGCATTGTATACCGCCAATCCTGGTGTTCCAATCCGTGGAAGGTGTACGCCCAATTGGCGGTCAGGCGAATGCCCCAAATGAATATTGCCGACATGCACAGTATTTGCGCCCAACCGATAGGGGTCGAGATAATCGCAAATGCGAGTATGATGACAATCGGTTGAACGCTCCAATACGGATCGTATACCGATGCGTTCCTAAATATCAGGCTGAAGATAAAGGTGGCAACCGTCGCTATCACGTCGGCGAGCAGAAGGTTTAGCCTGAAGTCAAACGGCAGATAGATATAGCTTACTATTCCGCAGGCTGTGGCAATTGCGTACACAACTGCAACTATTGCGAAGCTTGCGGCGCGATTTTTCAAAACTTTCATTTGTTACTCCCAACTTAAAAGTATACACAGATTTCGACATAAAGTCAAGAAAGACTTTGCCGTTGAGCACCTTTTGCGCCCTGTAAAATGAGGAATATCGGAGCGAATAATATTTATGCTTGCATTTTGTGTATAAAACATGTATAATTAGAATATATCATATACGGATTATTAGGAGTATTTATGGCAGAAAACAACAATAAGCCCACTCCCAAGCCGTCGACCGCAACGCGGCCTGTAACGACGAGCAAGCCTGCGGAGAGCGCTTCGGCGCGAACTACCGCAACGAGCGGAAAGACGGCTACGCCAGCAACATCGGCGCGTCCGACATCGACGACGGCGTCGGCACGCACTACCGCAACGAACGGTAGGACGGCAACGCCCGCAACATCGGCGCGCCCGACAGGCACGACGACGCGCCCGACGACTACTTCGGCGCGCACTGCCGCAACGAGCGGCAGGGCGGTAACGCCAGCAACATCGACGCGTCCGACGAGTACTTCGGCACGCCCGACATCGACGAATGCGGCGGCACGCCCGAGCATGACAAAATCGACTGTCGCAACGAAGACCGGCGAGAATACCGTTCCTACGTCGACGCGTCCTTCCATGTCGGCCAGGACGGTGGCGACGCCGTCCGCTAAATCGACGACCGAGCGCACGGCGCGCACTTCGACTCCCGCGGAAATCACCAAGGCTACGGCTGCATCTAACAAAGTACAGCGCGAACAAACCGTCGTTTCGAGCACCGTTCAGCCTAAGAGCGCGCCGTCGTCCAATATCGCCGCATCGCAAAATACCAAGGAAGTCGCGGCGACCAAGACTGAAAAGAAAAACAAAAAGTCCGAGATAAAAGCCGAAAAGGCGAGCAAAACAAGAAGCAGTTCGGGCGGCGCGGCGGTCGCGGCGGACGACAACAAAAAGCGCATTCTACTCGCAGTCATTGCGGCAGTTGTGACTATAGCACTCGTGTTCGGCGTGGCGTTCGGCGTGAGGGCGTGCAGAAACAAAAGCAAGGGTGCGAACGTGCCGAGCGGCGCGCTTAGCGACGTAATCATTGCCGTTCCGGAAAAGGGCGAGTATCTGCTTGGAAGCGGCGTTGTTCCGAGCAGCAGTTACGACAACGTAAGCGTCGGCGTCGAACATTTCTCGCCGTCGCCAGACACATCCGATACTCAATACAATACTTCGGCAAAGACCAACACGGTAGTGGGCTATTTCGGGGAAGTTTTAGGCACGGTCGATAGGAATATACCCAATCGAACACGCGACGAAGGGCTTACCGTCTATCCCAAGTACGGTCATGCTCTTTCCACGGTCATCGGCGGTGACGACGATAAAGTTGCGGCGCGCGACGCTTTAATCTACGAATCGAGCTATCTGTCTGCGGCTGGGACCTGGAACGGCGGCGCGGGCGAATATACCTGGATGGACAAGGACGGTTTCTTGTATACGGGCACCGTCGAAGAGCCTGTGCCCGTGCTTGACAAGAGCGGACACCACAGAAGATTGTACAAGCACACGACGGCGATCGGGCTGTACGGCGGCGACGTTTCGGACGATGAACCCGGCATAATCAAGAAAGTTACGATGCGTCCGCGCGGCTACAACGGTTACGGCGTGACGGGCGTGTATGCCCCTGCCGGCGAGGTAATCAAGATCACAATAAGCGAGCGCGACATGAACGCGACGGGCGGGCTTACTATACATATCGGTCAAGCGCTGTACAACGGCAAGGCCAACAACATTTGGACTGCGAAAAATCAGATGCAGCGCATCCCCATTCTACTCAACACAATGACCGTCGACAAGACCACCTCGGTCTACGACGAGACAGCGCATACGTACACTGCGTACGTCGGATCTTTCCTCGGCGGGCCGTTGTATATACGAAATACCAATGCGCAGTTTACGGCGACCATTTCGGGCGGCGTAGCATATTCGCATTTCATGCTCGGCTATACGACTAAGTCCGAGTTTGACAAGAACAAGGCTTCGTCCGCGCCGTACTTCGATTTGGAGGTATGGGACTACGGTGTTTTGCATTCCGGGCCGAAGCGTCAGGCGAGCGCGTTTTCTTACGACGACATATACAAGTCGGCTGTGCTGTGGGACAAGATTTCGTCTGTTACGACGACCAACTCCAAACAGGGAATAGTATTCCTGTACGATCCTTTTGTAGCGGCAGGCGCGGCGGTCGCTTTCCCCGGTCAGCGCTCGGTCAACTGTCCCGAAGGCTGGATGGCTAACTCGCTCAACTACAACGGCATAGTGACAAACGGCGCCTGGGGCAACCTCCACGAATATCATCACAACTTCCAAGGCTACGGTGTCGGCGGCGGCGGCGAGGTCACAAACAACGGCATGACGCTCGTGTCGTATGCGCTGTTCACCGAGATTTCGGCGAGCCGCACACTTTCCAACAACGGCGCCGGTCCCATGAGCGGCTGGAACGCATACACCTCGGCTACCTGGGCGCTGAATGATACGCTCAAAATTTCGCGCGGGCAAGAGCCGGGTAACGGCAAGCAAGGTCTCGCGCTGTACGCGACGCTGTTGCACAACTTCGGCCCCGATAATTACATAAAGGCAAAGGTCAAGCAGCAGCAGACCGGCGATTACAAAGAGAACTACGAGGGCTATCTCAGAGCGTGGCAGGACGTTACGCACAACGACCTTACGTATTTCTTCAAGGACATTCTTCAAGGTATCGACGCCAATCAAGCGGGCGCGATTGCCAATAGCGAGTATTCCAAGTTCGTGCCCGTGTCGAGCGTTTATCAGACGGGCAGGAGCTACATGTACGACGGGCAGAAGAAGTATATATATACCATGCAGCCGTACGTCATACCGTTCGGCCAGCCGTTCGACATCGATCTGTCTAAGTATTCCGCGCCTAACGGTCAGTATGAGAGCGGCAGCATAGTCATTCCCGACGGATTTACTTACACTATAAAAGGCTATACCGATCCGACTAACGGCACGGTTACGCGCGTCGGTGACTACAAGCTGAAATACACGCCCGACGCAAATAGCAAGCAAAAGACCTCGGGCAAGATTAAGGTCACACTCGGCATCACCAAAAACGACGGCGCATTCAAAGTCGACGACGTCGATATCGTGCTCGAATTCAAACCGTCGCACGAAACCAACAAGATGACGCTCGAGCGTACGACGTACACCTTCGCGGCCGATAAGATGTACAAGGACGCTCAAGCGGCATATGAGAACGGATATGCCGGCTATACAGACGTCGACCTCAACGCCGACCATTCCAACCCGACGCAAAACAGCAATACGGATATATGGTTCTATGCCGATACTCAGGCAGAACACGAAAAGCATCCGAATGCGCTCGGTAGCTATTTCGCGCGCGACAATACGATAGCGGAGCTCAACGGCAAGCTGTACATAGAAGAGGAGGGCAAATACAGACTGTATCTTCGCGGCAGGCTCAATTGCGCGTTGTACTACTCGCTCGACGGAGAGAGCTATACCTTGGGCGCGACGATAAAAGACGAGAGCGCTCCCAACAACAGCCACTTGTTTAGGACTAACGACGAGAATACTTACGTCGATTTGGAACTCAAAAAGAACAGTTGGCTGTACATAAAGGAAGTGCTTATAGTCCAATCTTCGCCTGCGGTGAGCTTTATCGGCGTGGGTCTCGGGCAATGGACGAAACCGATGTTCACCATGGTCGACAAGTATTACGACGCAAACGGCAAAGAGGTGGCGAGCGAGACGGCGGAGGGCTACCACCATACGGTTACGCACTACTACGACTATCAGGGCATAGAGGTGACGGAAGAGCAGGCCAACAGCTCGGATATTATGCCGCCGGCTGTTACAAACAACACTCAACCGTACGTCAATGCTTATAGAAATTCGTACGAAATGCCGAGCGGCGGCGGCTTCGAGTCCGATTATTACTATAGGCGCGAATATGCTTATAATTACACGGACAACATGCAGCTCGGCGTAGGAAAACAGCGCGTCGTGAAGGAGCAGTGCGACAATCTCAATCTGCACAACGGCTGGGGCGGCAACGACTTGTCCGTCGTAGTGGACGGAATAAAGGATCAGGGCGGCAAGATGCAGTTGCACACCAACCGCTCGCCCAATGCCGATAGTCCTTTTACGCTGGTGATTGACCTCGGCGACGTTTACACGGCAAACCGTCTCGTGATTTACAGTCAGGCCGGCAGAAGCGATCCGCAATTCCCCAAGGCGCTCAAGCTTTACTCAAGTATCACCGGACATACTGATGATTACACACTCGTCAAAGAATATACCGATATACCGTTTAGTGGCGGCATGCAAACACTTGACTTTGACGAAAGAGAAATGCGCTACTACAAGGTGGAAATCTCGCAGTCGACAAATACGTACATCATCATTCGCGAGCTTGAGATGTGGCACGCAAACGAGGTTAACGGCGGCAAGCTCGTTGCGCCCGACGACGAAATGTTTACGTACAGCGGCAATTGGAGCGGAATGCAGACTTTCTCGAGTTTCGGGCACGTGTACGTGGGCGGCAACGGCGATACGATGAGCTTCGAGTTTACGGGCACGCGCGTCGGCTTCCTGTCGTCGGCGGCACTCGGCAAAAACTTCGAGGTGTATATCGACGGCAACAAGGTAAACACCGTCGCGCTCAAAGAGGACAGCTCGGCATATCTACTGACTTACCTAAGCGGCGCACTGAGTGAGGGTAAACACACCGTAATATTCAAGTGCACAGGGCAGGCGAGCATCGACTCGATAGTAATATATCCGTAAACAAACAACAAAAAACACGGTCGGACATAATAGTCCGACCGTGTTTTATTATGCTAAAATTATTGCAATCAGTTTTTTATACCCAATATATCGTCAGCGGAACAGCCGAGAAAAGTACAAAGCTTTGACAGCGTAGACAACGACGGCTGAATTCTGCCCGAAATATATTGTGAAACAGTAGGGCAGGAAACGCCTATTGCGCGAGCTATTTCGGATTTGGATTTTCCCGACTGTTCAATCTCCTGTTTTATATTTCGGCTGATTGCCTCGTCCAAAGCGTTTTCCATGATAATATTATATTAGGTATTGCCTAAAAATACTTGACATTTAGGTAATACCTAAATATAATTAAAGTAATATTTCGACAAGAGGTGGATATGAAAAAGGTAATTGCGGTGTTAGTATCGTTGTTGTTTGTCTTTGGATTGTCAGGGTGTAAGGACGATGATGAAGTAATTGCTGCTGAAGATAATGAAATAACTGTTACTTTTGATACTCGCGGCGGAGATGAGATTGATGCAATAACGTGCGAAAAGAATGATTATATAGACTTGCCGACACCGGTGCGGAGCTTAGATAAATTTATGGGTTGGTATACCGATAAGTCATGGGAGCATAAGGTAGAAGATAGTCTTCGTATAAGTGAGAATACTATGCTGTATGCAAGATGGGCTAAGAAGCTAAGTTATGAGTTTCACCTTGATGAAACAAATTATACAAAGTATGTAGATATTTCAGTGAGTTATTTATATACTTCTGAGACCGCAGTCAGCTATTTCCAATTTCGTTGCACTACAAAAGACTGTGTAGTTTCATATGATTCAGGTACTGTTTATTTTTATGTAAGAGGATACAAACTTGATGGATTAAGCATAGGAGGTTCGAGACAACGGGGATTTAGCGATGTACCCGATGTTGAAAAAACGAATGGAGTAACAGTGTACAATGTAAGTGGAACACTAAGAAACGCGTATGTGCTTGAGGATTAGAAACTAAGCAATTAATTTATTGATCTGGAGGTCGTAATGAGAAATTCAGTTGAGGAAAGAAAAGTATTTTGGCAAATGTATCAAAGTGTGCTGGATGAAAAAGGAATGCCGTTTACAATAATATGTGAGCGACAATGGGCGGTGGTGAATAGTTATTCGTCTAAATGGCGTCGTAATATTATATCTATGGATTTTTCATTGCAGAAGCATATACTTAGAATAAACGCTTATTTGGATAACGACTTGTCATTATATGCTATATTAGTGAGCAAGAAAGAGGAGATTGAAGATAAATTAGGTTTCGCGCCTGTTTGGGGTGCGGGCGAAAAGAAAGGCAATGCTCGCAGAATAAAAGTCGAACTTCCTTTTGTGCCGTACGACAGGAATGACTATGTCAAACTGATTGAGCAGTCTATTCCGATTGTTCAAAGATTTGTCGAAGCGTTCAAACCGTATATTAAATACGACTGATAAAACCAAAACGACCGAGCAAGGCGTACAAGCTCGGTCGTTTTTATTGTATATATTACTGTTGCGCGGCTTCTGCGCGTCTTGCGGTGCGCTTTGCCTGAAGCTCCATTATGCGCCTTAACCGCGGACGGTTGTACCGTTGCATTATCACGAAGATGCTGTCAAAGAGGAAGGCGACAATCGAAGTCACCAAGAATGCTACGAACGAACCGAACCAAATCGTAAAGATTATAGGCACAAAGCTGAGTACCATGTTGATCTCGTGCACAACCTCCGATTGGCACGTCACTTGCACTATCTCATCGAGGGAATGCTTCTTGACGTCGTATGCGTCCGAAGTGTATGTCGGCATGATTTTCTTCCACTTTTGCACGTGTAGGAATTTGTAAAATCCCGCTTCGTGCTTTCTTTCGCGAAACCACCACCGATTGTAATTCATTTTGTTGTGATATATCGCGTCGATGCCGTGTCCGACGATCAGCCTAATCCCGAAATGATAGAGGCAGGTGCCGAATGTGATTGCAAATGTAAACAGAACGGGGATGCCCGTAAAATAATACGAAATCGCGAATGCAATCAATCCCGCCGCAAAGAAGACGGTCATCAAAATCATTTTCTTTTTCATAGCGTCGCTTACCTTTGAAATCAATTATATCGTCATTATACTACAAATGTGTCGAAAAAACAAGAGCAACGAAAAACATTTCGTTGCCCTAATCATTTTGTTTTGAGTACCGTAAACGCCTAAAAGAACTGTGCTGACGGCGGAGATACACGCGAGAGCAGGAAGCGCGAGCGCCGACCGATGGGAGTGTAGACAGACCTACATGACCGAGGGCGGCGCGAAGCCTGACGAACTATTCGCGCGATATATACGCCGTCAGCTTCATAGTGCCGATTTGACCTTATTGAGCCTTGCGAGGGCGGTACCTTTGCCGAACAGTTTGACCATTTCTTCGCCGCCGCCGGGGGTAGCCGCCGCGCCGGTAAGCGCTATTCTGTACACCCACAGCAGTTGTCCTTTCTTGAGTCCCTTTGCTTCCGCTATCGCGTTGAGCTTTTCCGAAAACTCTTCTTTTCCCGCGTACTTTTCGGTCACATGTATGCAATCGTCAATCGTCAGCTTCATTGTCTCGACGTCGGTCTTCCATTTCTTGTTATTGAACAGCTCGAAGTCGAAGGGCTTGTCGGCGTTCATGTCGAACATATCGAGAAACGCCGCTTTGTCCTTGACGTCCGACAGTACCTCTACGCGGGGTTGCAACAGCTCGGACAGGTATTTGTAGTCGACTTTCTTATTAGGGCAATACTTGTCGTAGAAGGGCTTCATCGCTTCGTGGAACTCGTCAAGCGGCATTTCCTTGACGTACAGCGAGTTGAGCCAGCGCATTTTTGTTTCGTCGAATATGGACGACGATTTTTGCAGTCCCTCGATAGAGAAGCTGTCAATCAGCTCTTGCATAGACATTTTCTCGCGGTTGTCCTTGGGATTCCAGCCGAGCAATGCTATGTAGTTGACAATAGCGTGGGGAAGAAAGCCTTTGGCCAAAAAGTCCTCGAATCCGGCATCGCCGTCGCGCTTACTCAACTTGTGCGTCGCGTCGCGCATAATGGGCTGTAAATGTATATACACAGGCCGCTCCCAGCCGAGCGCGTCGTACAAAAGGTTGTACTTGGGCGTCGACATGAGATATTCCACGCCGCGAATGCAGTGCGTTATACCCATGAGGTGGTCGTCGATTACGTTTGCGAAGTTGTACGTCGGCATTCCGTCCGACTTGATTAGAATGTTGTCCTCAAGGTCCTTGCAGTCCACCGTTACGTCGCCGAAAACTTCGTCGTGATAGGTCATCGAGCCGCTCTCCGGAATGTTCTGTCTGATGACGTAGCTTTCGCCGCGAGCAATGCGCGCTTCCGCTTCCTCTCTCGAAATATGCAGGCAGTGCTTGTCGTACTTGGTCGCGCCCGATTTATGCAGCTCCTCCAATCGTTCTTTCGAGCAAAAACAGTAGTACGCGTCGCCGCTGTCGAGTAGCTTTTGCGCGTAGTCGAGGTATATCTGTTTGCGCTCGGACTGAACGTACGGGCCGTAATCGCCGCCTACTATCGGGCCTTCGTCGTACTTCATGCCCGCTTTGTCCAATGCGGTAATGATGACGTCGACCGCGCCCTTTACCTCGCGCGTTTGGTCGGTGTCCTCTATGCGCAGTATGAACTTGCCGTTATTCTTCTTTGCAAACAGATATGCGTACAGCGCGGTGCGCAATCCGCCGATATGCAAATACCCCGTCGGGCTGGGTGCAAATCTCGTTCGTACCATGTTTAGCTCCTTGACATTCGCCTTGATAATGATTATAATTAGTTTAATGCTTTTGATGAAAAAACGCAAGCATATAAAGGAAATATCATGAACGAAATTCCCACCCGCCAAATACTCGACGACCTTGACGAAATTGTCGCTATTCCCAGCGTTTATTCCGCGCCTCAAGAGGGCGCGCCGTACGGCATTGCCTGCAAACAAGCGCTCGAATGGTTTGTCGCTAAGGCGAAATCTTACGGTCTGAAAGCCGAAAACATAGACAATTACTGCGCTTACGCCGAAGTGGGCGAAGGCAAGGAATGCGTCGGCGTCTTGGCACACCTCGACGTAGTGCCCGCGGGCGGCGGCTGGTCGACAGATCCGTTCAAAATGGTAGTTGACGGCGGCAAGGTTTACGGCAGAGGCGTTGGCGACGATAAGGGCCCCGTAGTGGTGTGCCTGCACGCGCTAAAGAGCCTAAAGGACGGCGGAGCTAAACTAAAGCGCCGCGTCAGACTTATCGTCGGTGCCGACGAGGAGCGCGGCAGTTCGTGCATACGCCACTATCTCGAGGTGGGCGGCGAGGTGCCCGTCATGTCGTTCGTGCCCGATTCGGAGTTTCCCATCATCAACAGCGAGAAGGGCATAGCTCACATCGAGTTTATCTTCGACGACGAAGCGCTGTGCAAGAACGTCGGCTTTATCAGCGGCGCGGAGTGCAAGAACGCTTTGCCCGACCGCTCGACAGTCAAGGTGATTAAGGGTAGTGCGCTCGAGGCCGCAATCAAATCCGCGTGCGGCGGAAACGTCAACGCTACTTTGTTTTCCCGTCAGCCCGCCGCAAGCAGTGTTGTCGCGTGCAAGGCAAAGCCCGACGACTTCGAAATCACATGCCGCGACGGGATAACAATATCGGCAGTCGGTACGGCGGAGCACGCTTCCACTCCCGAGAAGGGCGATAGCGCTTTGTGGAAAATACTCGGGATTTTGGCGGCGTTTAACGGTGCTATCGGCTCGAAGCATATACAGAATATCTTTGACAAAATGTGCGCGGGCGACGCTTCGGCCAAGCTCGGCATCGATTTCAAAGACGAAAGAAGCGGCGACCTTACCATGTGCATGTCCGAAGCGCGCATAGTCGGCGGCGCGCTGTGCCTGACGGTCGACTTCCGCTTGCCTATAGGCGTTACGGCGGAAAAGGTGAAAGACAACATTTGCAAGGCCCTAAACTGCCGCGCGGAAATTCTCGATTATCACGAAAACCTGTATATCGATCCCGACTCGCCGCTGATAAAAGAGCTTCTCGACGTTTACGTCAAGGCGACGGGCGACACGACGGGGCCGTTACAAGTGGGCGGCGGCACTTACGCGCGCGAGTTGCCAAACGCTGTGGCGTTTGGCAGTACGCCGTTGGGCTTGGATATCAACATGCACCGCGCCGACGAAAATTTCCCCATCGAACAGTTGTTCAAAAACTACGAAATCTATCTCGCCGCTATGGTGCGCCTTGCCAATCTTTGATTAAAACCGCGGCGATAGTTAATACTATAAAAAAGGAGAAAAAAATCATGGTAATCGAAAACCCTACGAAAGGGCAGTTCGAGGCCGAAGTGGCAAAAGGAAAAACGCTCGTGGACTTCTGGGCAAGCTGGTGCGGACCGTGCCGCGCTCAAGCGCCGATAGCGCATTCATTGACGGAAACTACCGACGTCAAGCTCGTCAAAGTGGACGTTGACGAGTGCGGCGAGCTCGCCGCAATGTTCGGCGTGACGGGCATACCGACCCTTCTTTGCTATGTCGACGGCAATTTGGTCAAAAAGTTTGTCGGCGTGACTTCTTTCGACGAATTGAAAGTCGCGTTCGGACTGTAAGCGGCGCAAAAGCAACTCCGAAAAAGGGCTTGTAACCAAATCACGAGCCCTTTTTGTATGCCGAATATTAAGTAACGCCTCTTGCGATGTTTGTTGACGAAAACAACCAAATATCGTTTGTTACTAAGCATGCAGCATTTTTTCAACAAATTATTTAATCAGTGTTGTAACGCTTGACAAACATTTTGTAAAATCATATAATGACAGTACAAGTTTTACAACGGCTCTCTCGGAAACCGGATCCCCTTTTCTCGTCGGCAGTTCTAAAAGTTGAATCTATAAAGGAGTATATTTTCCGGCTGATGATTGACAAGACATTGACATGCAAGGACTGCGGCAAAGAATTTGTTTTCACCGCGGGCGAGCAGGAATTCTATGCGGAAAAGGGCTTTACCAACGAGCCTAAGCGCTGCCCCGATTGCAGAAAGGCTAACAAAGCCCGCCGCAACGCACAGCGCAACGAACACAAAGAGGACTAAGACCGCGCATAATTTACGCAATACTCATCCAAGTATAAAAGCGAAATCGAGTTATATTCGATTTCGCTTTTTCTGACGGCGTATGTATCGCGCGATAGTTCGTCAGCCTTCGTGCCGCCCTCGGTCATGTAGGTTTTACTAAATTCCAGTCGGTCGGCGCTCGTGCTTCCCGCTCTCGCGCGCGTCTACGCCGTCATAGCGGTTTTTTCCGAGGTTACATTGCCATCCGCGGTGCCGCAGGCGCACCGCTTCACTGTTCACTCTTCGATATTACTTATTCGATGCCCAGCGCCGCAACAGCATATCCGCGCCGCTGTTTATATCTCCCGCGCCCATGAATATCAAGGCCTTTTCGGGCAGGAGCTTCGCACTCTCAACGGAAGAGAAAATGCTGTCGCAATACTGCGCACGTTTGCCTCGGGACGAAATGGCGGCGGCCAACTCTTCGGACGATACGCCGAGATCGTCAAGCTCTCGCGCAGAATATATCGGTGCGAGTATAACGCTATCGGCTAGGCTCAGCGCGTCTACAAACTCGCCGAACAATGCTTTCGTGCGCGAGTATGTGTGCGGCTGGAAAACCACCGCGACGGACGGATATATCTCGCGCGCCGTGCGGATAGTCGCCGCAATCTCGTCGGGGTGGTGCGCATAGTCTACGAAGATGCTCTTGTTGTACGCGATGCCCTTGCGCTCAAACCGTCTCGGCACGCCGTGAAATGTCCCTATATTTCTCGCGGCAATGTAGAGCGGAATCTTGCAAGCGTCAGCGGCGGCGAGGGAGGCGAGTGCGTTGTACACGTTGTGGCCGCCCGCAATGGACAGCGAGACTCTGACCGCGCGTTTGCCGTTAACGTACAGTGTAAACGCGCGGTAGCCGCCGTTTGTCTCTATATCGACGGCGCGGTAAGTATTGCCTTCGCCTATGCCGAAAGTCACGCAGTTGGCGAACGTCTTGCACTCTTCGTCATCGCCGTTGACTATCACGGTGTGCGCACTCGACGCGAAATTTCGAAACGCTTTCGTCACGTCCGATTTGTCGCGGTAG
This sequence comes from Clostridiales bacterium, assembly GCA_022508425.1. Classification (GTDB taxonomy): domain Bacteria; phylum Bacillota; class Clostridia; order Christensenellales; family Pumilibacteraceae; genus Anaerocaecibacter. Next base: position 17,321 of record JAFLVF010000020.1, read on the forward strand.
TAGTCGGGGTGGTCGTATCCGATGTTGAGAATTACGGCTATATCAGGCTTTAGGTGAAGAAAACTGCCCTTGTACTCGCACGCTTCGGTAATGAAAAACTTTCTGCCGCCCACGTGCGACGCGCCGAAAGCTCCGACATGCAGTGTGGGATTGAGCGGCGAAAACGCCGCGCCGAGCATGGCGGCCGTCGTGCTCTTTCCGTGACAGCCGGCTACCGCAATGACATCGCGGTAGTTGGCGGCGACCTCGCCTAAGTATGTCGCGCGCTCTATTGTCGGTATGCCGAGAAAGCGTGCACGCTTTAGTTCTACGTTATCCTGCGGCACGGCGTTGGTGTACACTACGAGGTTTGCGCCGTCGACGTTGTGCTCGTTGTGCCCCGACAGATTTGCGTCCGAGCCCGTCACGGTGTGCCCGAATGTTTCGGCGAGCTCGGACAGTGCGCGCATAGATACCCCGTTTATTCCGACGAAATGAATTCTCATACATCTTCTTTTTATGCACGCATCCATGCTTCGGTGAAGGTAAAGGTTTTCGAGCACGATATCTGCCATTTTTGCACCGATTTTACCTCGAAAATAATTTTTCAAAAAACTGTTGCATTTTCGCGCAAGAAATGGTAGAATGTATGTACACCGATACAAGCCTTTTTACATATCGTGTTACAGCCTGATTACGCTTGAAGGGGAAGAGAAAGTTTTTAGGCTCTTTCTCAGTCGGAAATCCCGCACTTGGGAGGAGGGATAGAAAGTGGAAATCACCGAAGTACGGCTGCATTTTATGCGCGAAGAGAAACAGCGGCTCAAAGCGACCGCATCGATCACTATAGACAACTGTTTTGTCGTACACGACCTGCGTGTTGTAGAGGGAGATGACGAGTTGTTTGTGGCCATGCCCAACAAGCGAGGCAGTTCAGGCGAGTATCGTGATATTGCACATCCGATCAATAACGAGACACGCGACTATATCGCAAAGATTGTGCTTGAGAAGTACAAAGAAGAACGCGCCAAAGTCACTGCCTCGGAATAGCTCGATCGTAAATTGTATTTTTCTGCTTTTACGGCTTTTCGCAGCTTAGGTCCTATAATCAAAAGTCGCTCATAAGTTTTGTCCGAAAAAACTTTTTTGTAACTTTTTCATATTGATGCGCAAAAACGCTTGCGTGTCGGCGCTCTATTATGCTATAATCAAGGCCTATCCGCGCATTGGATAGGACTGAAAATTACGTTAATCGTAATGATGTCGAAGAATCAATCTGTGATTGTGAAATACAATTTCTCTACTTGCAGAGTGTAAAGCAATTACTTAAAGGAAAGCATCATGTTTTTATTATCGGTTGCGGGCTGGGTTGCAGACTCTTTCCCGATTATACGAATAGTTATCATCACACTGATGGTCGCAATCGGACTTGCGCTCATCGTTGTCATTATGTTCCAGCCCTCGTCGTCGTCGGGCATGGGGGCGCTTACAGGTCAGCGCGACACATTCTATTCCAAGGACAAATCAAAGTCGCTCGAGTCTGTCATGAAGCGGCTGACCGCCATACTCGGCATTGTCGAGGGTGTGCTTGCCATACTGTTCTTTGTTACGCTCATCATCTATCACGGTTAATATAACGGGGCTTTCGCGTAAATAACGCGGAGGCCTTTTTAAGTTTGTAAGAATTGCATTTAGAGTCTTTATTTAATTGCAAATTCAGCGTACGTATGTTAAAATACAATCGTTACGGGCGTTGCGACAAACGCATGCGCCGAGCGTTAAACTTTTTCGGAGGACATCATGATACAAGAAGAGTGCGGCGTAATGGGCGCGTACGACTTTGATGGCAAGGACGTAGCTACCGATTTATACCACGGCTTATATTCGATACAGCACCGCGGGCAGGAGAGCTGCGGTATCGTGACAAACGAGTACGTCAGGCTAAACGCCGTCAAGGGCGCCGGGCTTGTCAACGAGGTGTTCAACAAGGAAAACCTCGCAACGCTAAAGGGCAATATCGGCGTCGGGCATGTGCGTTACGGCGCTACCGATATCAACGAGGCCGTTCCTCCCATTGTTTCGCGCTATTGCAAGGGCACGATGACCCTTGCTATGAACGGGTTTATCAAAAACTACGACGAGTTGCGCATAGAGCTCGAGCAGCGCGGCGCAATCTTCCAATCGTCGTCGCACGCCGAGATGATAATGAATATGATAGCGGTCGCGCGCACCAAGACGCACAGCGCCGAGGAAGCGGTGCTGACTGCAATCAAGCGGTTGGAGGGTGCGTACAGTATAGTCGTGATGAGTCCGCGCAAGCTGATAGCCGTGCGCGATCCTTACGGCTTCCGTCCGCTGTCCGTCGGCAAGCGCGGCAACAGATATTTCTTCTCGTCCGAAACGGCGGCCTTTGACGTAATTAGGGCGGAGCGGTTGTTCGACGTCAAGCCGGGCGAGCTAATCAAGATAGACGACGGCGGCGTCACACACTTTGCCGACGCCGTGGGCAAAATCAAGCCCGCGCCGTGCATATTCGAATATGTTTACTTTGCGCGCCCCGATTCCTATCTCGACGACGGAACGAGCGTGTACCGCACGCGTGTCGCTATCGGCAAAGAGCTGTACAAAGCGTGTCCCGCCGAAGCGGACATGGTAGTAGGCGTGCCCGACTCGGGACTCCACTTCGCGCTCGGCTATTCGTACGCGAGCGGCATTCCTTACGGCGTCGGCCTTGTCAAAAATTCGTACGTCGGCAGAACGTTTATCCGCGACACCGACGAGATCAGATACGAAGCGGTTTCAATCAAGCTCAACGCGCTTCGCGGCGCGGTCGAGGGCAAGACGATAGTGCTTGTAGACGACTCGATTGTGCGCGGCACGACGTCCGCCAACCTCATCAAGCTTATCAAAGACGGCGGAGCCAAGGCCGTACATATGCGCATAGCGTCGCCGCCATTCCTGTGGCGGTGCAAGTACGGCACCGACATTCCCGACCGCGAGCACCTGATTGCGGCGCGCATGTCGTGCGAGGAAATTCGTGCGCACGTCGGCGCGGACTCGCTCGGCTACCTTCCCGTCGACGCGTTCGACCGTGCGGGCGTCAAGGTGAGCGAGCATTGTACGGCTTGCTTTACCGGCAAGTATCCCGACGAGCAATAGACCGGATAGTCGGCGAGTGTGACAAACAAAACGCGTTAAAATACGGAGAAGTAATGCCGGAAGCAAACGACAACAGCCATAACGTAACGACGAAAGAGCGCTTTCACAACACGCTCGTCGAGCGTGCCGAGCGCGTAACAAGCGTGCGCAACGATATATACACCGTCAAGTATTGGCAGTTTGCGCTAAACGGCGTGTTGGGCGTCGGGGCAATAGCCGTTCTTATCGTCGGCATGATCAAGGCGAACGAGCCGTATACAATTTGGCTCATGCTTAGCGGTGCGGCGCTCGGCGTCACTCTCATCGTATTCAATCTTGTACTCAAAGCGAAATCGCCGATGAGCTATCTTCAGTACACGGTCGTTCAGGGCGACAAGAGATATTGCTTTCAAGTCATGCCGAAAGAGCACGCCGTGTTCTCCGACGGCGAGCGCACGATCGAGACGAGCAGAAGCGGCGATCAAGTGCGTGACAACGTGTACAACCCGCATTGTCGATTCGACTTCTTTACCGAAATGGACGTCGATATGCGCATAGGCAAAGCGGAAACCGAAACGTTTGTCGGCACTGTCGAAATCGACGGCGAGCGGACAAAGAGCAGGATAGTATTCAAAAACGGCGCGCTGTATTACGGCGTCATCGGCGGAGTGCGCATCAAATATTTCGACGTCAACAACACCAAAGAGAAGTTCGTTGTGCCGTCTGCGCTTCGCGACGCGGCGACAAAATTCGAAATGCCTTTCCCCAAGCTAAACGGTTTGTTCGTGCGCGATCCGCGCGTGTATGCGCCGTACAGGCTCGAGAATTAGTTTAGCATATAAATGAAATCCACATTAACTTCGCGTCGGCGATATTTCACTCGCCGATAGGCGAATATAATATAGGACTTGTGAAAACACAAGTCCTATATTATATACTCGTCGAGCTTGCCCGTTTGTTTGAGAAAGGACAGCATTGAGTCTGCCGCGAACACGTCGGGCGCGAGCGCGAGGCACAGCCCGAGGTCTGTGCGGTCTATCAGATTCGACATAGAAAAACCGTCGTCGCGGTACAGCCGCTTGAACACCTTGAATGCGGTGTTGTGTCTGCGCTTGACGGCGGTAAGCCGTTTTGTCAGCTCGGCGCGGTATTCATTGCGGCGAAACTCGCACAGTCGCATTTTGAGCGGCGGATATATTGGCGTGGTGTGTAGGCACGCCTTTCGCACGTCTTGGTGGAAATATTCGCAGATACTGTCAATGCGCTTGTTGTTGTCGGGAGGGAAGGTGAAAGCGCCGCCTACGATGTTTTTTATGTAAAACTCGGTGACGAATCCGCATAACAGCATTTCGGTCTCGCCGCGCATGCCGAGCGGGCGGTCCTCCGCGCTGTACAGCATGCGCACGGCTTCCGCTACCTGCGCCGCGCCGGAGCAGTGCAATAATCGGGGCGCGGTCGAAACGATCTCCGCGGCTCGTTTTGCACCGTCGCATAATATCCTTGCAGCCTCCGTCCTGTTTTTGACGACGGAGGACAGCGCTGACGTCAAGTCGTCGACGAGCACGGCGACGCGGGTGCAAACGTCGTCGTCCGGCGCGTCGCCGCGCATATGCGCACCAAACGCCAAATCGAACGCGCATAGATCGAGCGCCACTATTTCGCCGAATATCGACGCGAGATTGTCGTCCATAAGGTTCTTGTCAAACACGGCCGCATACGGCAATTCTCCGTGCACTTTTACCGCGAACGCGCCGTCGGTCGTTCGGTAATCGGGGATGGCGACTGTGCAGTACGCATGGGTGGGCACGAGTATTAGCCTTGCGCCGAGAGATATCTTCCTTGCGGCCGCGAACTCGCGTTCTCCGCCGCGCACGACGACGGCGTCCGAGTATCTTTCGACGGGGCGATATCCGGCGCGCAGGAATTGCTCGATATCGTCAAAGCCGACAAATGCTACGCTACCGCCCTCGGGTACGGCCGAGGCCAGCGCTTCGAGCGCATTGTCGTAAAAGCGCGTAAAATTGCCGTCGACATTGTTTTCCGTCTGTCGAGCCGCAGATATGTTGTCGATTTTGTTCATGCGTACAGTATAATGTAAAGCGGTGCGCGAAATGCGGCTAGAATACGGCGATTATGTAAATTATTATCGAAACCGATTGGCTCAAGCCTGACGAACGCCGTATGAGCCGAATCACGGCGGGCGCAATCATGTACATGTAGCCAAAAAACCCGAAAATCTCTAATCAAATTCTAATCTTTCTGTAATGACTTTATTACGTTTTATGTGTATAATGGCAGTATGGAAAGTGTGATAGGCCGCGGTCAGCCGATATAGCGAATTATTCGGTCGGCAATCTCGCGGGCGAGCGCGTACACAGTTCCCAGCCGCACCGCCGACAGCGGTACCTTTCCGGCATCCGTTACAGTAGCCGTTATCGATACGTCGCCGACCTTGGGAAGCTTCTTGCCGTCGGCGCTGCCCGGCGCGATTGCGCCGAACGCTATACGGATTTTGCCGACGTCCGAGCTTTTGCCGACGGACGAGTCGACGGCCAGCACCTTCTTGTCGCCGTGAGCGATCTTGATGTTCTTGATGCAATCCTTGAGATTGAGCGCGGTGACCGGTTTTTCGAGACAGCCGTAGACGTACGCGTCGACGTTGCGCTCGATGAGCATTTGCCCTACAATGGGGCCGAGGCAGTCGCCGGTTACGCGGTCCGAGCCTATGCACAGCACGACGGGGCGCGCTCCGAGTGTCAGCAGAGCGCAGTCGAGTTCGTAGTCTTGATAATCTGATAGCGGCGATAAGGTGTTCATAGCCATATCATTGTTGCCAAACGCGGCTCACGTTATACAGATTTGATATGTTTACGGAATTTTTTTCGCATAAACTATTGCACTTGCGGCAAAAATTTTGTACAATTATTACAGACAGCTTTCGGAGGAATACATGTCGATTGTAGATATAGTCATCATAGCCCTCGTTGCATTGTTCATTATGCTCGGGGTGTGGAGGGGCGTAAGACGCTCGGCGCTTGGTTTCGGTGCGTTCTTGGTCGCCGCTATTATCGCGTTTTTCTTGGCGAAGCCGGTCACGGAAGCGTTGCTCGGCGCGGAAGGTATTCGCGGCTTTGTGCTCGGCAATGACGGCTGGTCGCTGTACCTTTGGATTAAGAAAGGCTTTGCGACTTTCGGCGAAGGCGAAGTAATACCCTCCGAGTATTTGACAGAGCATTTCTTCAAACCCATACTTGATAAGGTAATCAATAATTTCAGCGGGTATACGGCGCAGTTTACGCCCGAAGACGGGCTTGCGGTATATTGTGCGTTCCTCATGTTCTCGTCGATAGTGGGTGTGGCTGTGTTTATCGTCGCGCGGCTGTTGCTGTGCATTCCCACGATGATACTCAAGTCGTATATCTACGGCAAGCAGACGAGCACGAGCCGCGTATTCGGCGGCATCGTCGGCGCGGTGCGCGGGTTTGTAATGTCGATTGTGTTGACGGTGATAATTACGACCATGGGCGGTCTGACGTTTGTCGGCGGATTCAGCAAGGTGGAGAAAGAGTACGAACAGTCGGTCATCGCCAAAACGGTTTACACCTGGAGTTACGGAATTCGCAACAGCATGTATCTTCCCGACGCGGAGATGTTTGCCCGTCTGGTCGACAAATCGGGCTTGACGGTGGACAGCGGCGAAGCTCCCCCCGACCAATCGCTGTACGGCGACAGGCTGGAAATATACATCTATTTGAACAACCTCAACTATATCACGGGCACGCCTTATAGCTACGACGACGTTACCGGCAACTTGACGTTTGACGACACGGATTGCACGAAGATCGATCCCTCCGCGTACGAAGGCACGGGTATTGACGCCGCGCTCCGCGCGATTATTGCGTACAACGAGCAGGCGGCGACGAGCATAGGCCAAGGTTCGCTCGACGACAAGGACAGCGGCACGCTCCTTCGCTACAAAGAAGCGCTGTGGGAGGGCAGTCCTTCGGTATACACAATTCTCATCCAGCAGTCGCTCTTAACCAACGCGCAGAACTATGTATCGAAGATAGCCGAGCTCAAGAAGACCGTCAATGCGGACAATATCGACAACTACAACCACCAGCTCGAATTGCTACATGCGACCATCGTGACCGAGCTCAATGCCATAAAATCGCTGTACGGCGAGTTGGCGACGGTGTTCGGCCCGCTGACGTTCGACATTCCCGAAGTGGTGGTGCTGACGCTCGACCCGCCCGTCGAGGGATAAGGCGGAGCGTAGCCGACAATTATGAAAACAGTCGGGCGAAGAGTGCCGCGAATAGGCTCATATTTGCTTGACTTTATACCGATAGTAACTTATAATATTTTGAGAACAGAAAACGCTGTAAATGATGATCATTACAGCGTTTCTTTATGAGGAGGTACAAAAGTGGCTAAGGTTCCCGAGCTGTTCGGATCAATGGTTTTCAACGAGCAGGTTATGCGCGAAAGATTGCCCAAGGACATCTACAAAGCGTTACACAGCACCATGAGCACGGGTAAGCCCATCTCGTCCGATGTTGCCGACGTTGTCGCCAACGCGATGAAGGACTGGGCGATAGAGAAAGGCGCTACGCATTACACCCACTGGTTCCAGCCGATGACGGGCATCACCGCCGAAAAGCACGACGGCTTTATCCAGCCTGCGGAAGGCGGCACCGTAATCATGAACTTCTCGGGCAAGCAGCTTATTAAGGGCGAGCCGGACGCGTCCAGCTTCCCATCGGGCGGATTGCGCTCGACGTTCGAAGCGCGCGGCTACACTGCGTGGGACCCGACGAGCTACGCGTTCGTTCGCGGCACAGTGCTTTACATTCCCACGGCATTTATTGCGTACTCGGGGCAGGTGCTCGACAAGAAGACGCCGCTATTGCGTTCTATGGACGCGCTGAACAAAGCTGCGCTCCGCATGCTCAAGCTGTTCGGCAAGACTCCCGACCGCGTGGTAGCGTCGGTGGGTGCGGAGCAGGAGTATTTCCTTATTCCACTCGAGCTGTACTCGAAACGTCCCGACTTGATTATCACGGGCAGGACATTGTTCGGCGCGAAGCCGCCCAAGGGTCAAGAGCTCGAGGATCACTATTTCGGAAACATCAAGGGCAAGGTCCTCGAGTTTATGGAGGACCTCGACGAGGAGCTGTGGAAGCTGGGCATTTACGCCAAGACCAGGCACAACGAAGTTGCGCCCGCACAGCACGAGTTCGCGCCCATTTTCTCGACCGTCAATATCGCGACCGATCACAACCAGCTCGCCATGGCGGTAATGCGCAAAGTCGCTTACGAGCACGGCATGGTTTGCCTGTTGCATGAAAAGCCGTTTGCCGGCGTTAACGGATCGGGCAAGCACAACAATTGGTCGATATCCACATCCGACGGCGAAAACCTTCTCGAGCCGGGCAAGGACCTCAAGAACAATCTTCAGTTCATGATTTTCCTCACCGCGGTCATAGAAGCTGTAGACAAGCATCAAGACCTGTTGCGGCTGTCCGTGGCTTCGGCGGGCAACGACCACCGCCTCGGCGGCAACGAAGCGCCGCCGGCAATTATATCGATGTTCCTCGGCGACGAGATCACCGATCTGTTGGAAACCATTTCGTCCGGCAAAGAATACAGCAACCGCACCGGCAACAAGCTGTCGACGGGCGTCGAATCCGTGCCCGTGATATACGAGGACACGACGGACAGGAACCGCACGTCGCCCGTCGCCTTTACGGGAAATAAGTTCGAGTTCCGTTCGCTGGGCTCGTCGTTCAACATTGCGTGCACCAACATCATGATAAACGCGGCCGTTGCCGACACGCTGAATAGCTTTGCCGACGTGCTCGAAAAAGTGAACAAGAAAGACTTCCACAAAGCGGCGATGGAGCTTATCAAGGCGGAGTATATCGCGCACAAGCGCATAGTATTCAACGGCGACAACTATACCGAAGAGTGGCAGAAAGAGTCCGCCCGTCGCGGTCTTCTCAATCTCGGCGGAACGCCGCAGTCGCTCGCGTACTACGACACGCAAGAGAATATCGAGATGTTCAAGCGGCTCAAGATATACACGGCGGAAGAAGTCCGCGCCCGCAAGGAAATTTTGCTCGAGAACTATTGCAAGGTCATCAATATCGAAGCGCTTACAATGTGCGACATTACTATCAAGAGCATTTTGCCGGCGGCTACAAAATTCAGCACAGCACTTGCCGACAACATCGCAAAGCTTTCTGCGTTCGGTGCGGATACGATGGCACAGCATTCGATTGTCAAGCAAGTAGCCTCGCTTATCAACGACGCGTACAAGACCGAGCAAGATCTCGAAGCGGCTGTAGCGCATGCCAAAGAGGGCGGAGATCATCAGACCGCGGCAAATCTTTACTGCGATAATGTTGTTACGACAATGCAAAAGCTTCGCACATACTGCGACGCGCTTGAAAAGATTATGCCCAAAGACCTGTGGCCTTTCCCGACATACACAGATCTTCTTCTGTACGTCGGATAAACAATCATTCATAGCAAACATCAAACGGCGGCGTCCATAGAGATTGCCGCCGTTATTTTTTCGTAAAATTTGAAAATCCGTCTGATACGAGATATATAATACAATGATTAGCAATGCCCAATAAAGGCGCTTATTGAGACTACGGACTTATAAAATGTACAGTCGACAAAGCGACTGATAACATTCATGCATTGACTTAAGGAGGTTGTCATGGAAAATAGCAAAAAGGCA
>JAFLVF010000021.1 GCA_022508425.1 Clostridiales bacterium
AGTTGATGCGGTTGCGGTCGCGGTAGTCCTCGTCCCACATGTGCTTGCCCCACTTTATCTTGTCGGGTAACGGCTGTTTGGGATACTTGACCTCGCTTCCGTCCGCTTTGCACAGCTTTTGCCCGAGCTTGAGCGCGCCCGCGGGGCAATACTCTACGCACGCGCCGCACGCTACGCATTTTGACTTGTCGACGTGCGCGCGGTACGCCGACGCCGACATGTTGGGCGTATTAAACAGCTGAGACGTCCTGAGAGCGTTACAAATCTTGACGTTGCAGTTGCATATTGCGAAAATCTTGTTCTCGCCGTCGATATTCGTTATTTGGTGAACGAACCCGTTGTCCTCGGCCCGCTTTAATATCTCCATCGCCTCTTCGTAGGTGACGTCGTAGCCCCTGCCCGTTTCGCGGCAGTAGTCCGCCATATCGCCCACGCCGATGCACCAGCCGTTGTAATCGTCGGCACAGCCCTCGTCGAGTTTTTTCCTGCCGTAACGACACGAACAAATAGACGCGCCGAGATGCCCCTCGTACCTTTTAAGCCAATACGAAATATGCTCGATATCCACGGTCGTGTTTTCCATGGATATAGCTTTTTCGACGGGAATTACGTGCATGCCTATGCCGGCGCCGCCGGGAGGAACCATGGCTGTGACGTGCTCGAGCGGCAGGAATGTCATGCGCTCGAAGAACATGGCAAGCTCGGGATGCTTATCCATGAGCGCTTTGTTCATATTCGTGTACTCGGCGGAGCCGGGTACGAACAGCGGCACCCAATAGTGCCTATCTTCTTTGTTGTACGTCGTGCCGGGGATGGGTCCGTCTTTTGTATACTTGTCGCCGTAGTCGTATTCGAGCATGCCTATGACCGCGAGCTTGTCGAGTATCTCGTCGAACATACCGTCCTGCTCGCCGAACATCTTCTTTACCTCGGCGTAAGGGTATTTTTGACGCGTCTTCATCTTGAGCAGAAGGTCGAGAGATTTCTCTCTTTCGACCTCGGTCATTTCGTCCTCGAATATGCACGCAAATCCCCAATACTCGGGGTCCTCGGTCTTGATTCCTTTGATCTTGCCGGGAATGCGGTCGGTCACGCGCCTTACAAACTTTAACAGCTTGGGGTTGGGATTCTTGTCGTGCATGTGCGCGGGTATGTATTTTTTGCTCATTTCGGGCATGTCAATTACCATCCTTCCATTGTTTTGTTTGATTTATCAGCCAATCGGCAAACTTGTCAATCCCCTCGCCGGTCTTAGCGCAAATGGGAATAATTTCCGCTTTCTCGTTTCGAAGCTTGATATACTCGCGGCACTTGTCCAAATCGAAATCGAAGTACGGCGCAACGTCCATCTTGTTGATGAGCACAAGGTCGCACACCGAAAACATCAACGGGTATTTGAGCGGCTTGTCGTGCCCTTCCGGCACAGAAAGTATCATACAGTTCTTGCTCGCGCCCGTGTCGAACTCGGCGGGACAGACGAGATTGCCTACGTTTTCCAATATAGCGAGGTCGACTCCGTCAAGATCGAGACTGTTAAGCCCCTGCCGCGTCATGTCCGCGTCGAGGTGACACATTCCGCCGGTATGGAGCTGAACGGACTTTACGCCCGTAGCGTCATGTATCTTTTTCGCGTCGACGTCGGAGTCTATGTCCGCTTCCATGACGGCGACGGACAATTTATCCTTTAGCAAATTAATCGTCTTGATTAGCGTAGTCGTCTTGCCGCTTCCGGGCGAGGACATGAGATTGAGCAAAAACACGCCTCTATGTTTTAGCTCCGATCTAAGCGCGGCGGCGTCTTTGTCGTTGTCGTCAAAGACGCTTCGCTTGACCTCAATCACCCTAATCTTGTCCATAATCACCGCCCGATAACATCTTTCGCAATTATAACATGACGTATTGATTTTGTCAATATACATTTATATCGGTATTGCATTTTGTTTTATTCACGATTGACAATAAATCAAATATGATTTATAATATCTTCGAGGAAAAAATTATGAATAAAACAGCGAAAAAAGCTCTCATAATAACAGGTATAGTGTTGGGATCGATTGTTGTGTTGTTTCTCCTGCTGTACGCCGTATTGGCAATTATCGGGGGTGTAGCGTACAAAGAGTGTAGGAAGCTACGCGAATACGTGTGCACAATTCCCGAAATCGGAAGCGGATACGCGCCGCAGGGCATCGGGTACAGCGAGGAGCAAGACCTGTACATAATGACGGGCTACGACAAGAATGACAGCACCGTCATGTATTTGGTAAAAAACAACGCGCCCACGCGCGTGTATCTCGCCGACAAGGACGGAAATGAGCTGAAAGGCCATGCCGGCGGCGTGACTTGCACAAAGGACTACGTGTACGTCGCCAACGGACACAAGCTCGACGTGTACAGCCTTAACGAACTGATAAACGCAAACGGTAGCCGAGTGAGCGCGCTTTCGCATATACCCGTCGACAACACCGCGGCGTTCTGCTTCAGCGACGACAGCAATATCTACGTCGGCGAGTTTTACAGACCGGGCAATTACGAAACGGACAGCGCACATCACTACACCACGCCGAACGGCGACGACAACAAAGCGATAGTGTCATGCTACCCGCTCGACGGCGACGGTGCGATCGGCGCAGCCTATCCCGAGTATGCTATCTCTGTCACCGGACTTGTACAGGGTTTTGCGGTAAAGGACGGAAGGTATATGCTATCGCGCTCGTACGGACTGAAAAACTCGAAGCTCGAATATTACTCCGGCTACAAAGACGACGGCGCGACGGTGACAATCTCGTTTGAGCTCGACCCTGAGCTTGGCGAAAAGCAAATCCCGCTGTACTATCTCGACTCGACCAATCTTGTTAAATCGCTCACTCTCCCCGCATTCAGCGAGGACCTGACGATAAAGGGCGACCGCGTAGTCGTAACAAACGAATCGGCTTGCAACAAATACGTCGTCGGTAAGCTCTTCGGCGCCAACAAGGTTTATTCCTTCCCCATCAAGTTCTAAAGGCGCCAAACTATTTCAATCACAAAAAAGCCGCTTAAATAGCGGCTTTTGTCTTGCAAAATTATCAGTACGTCCTTATAGGTCTAACCCTGTCGAGGAAGCTCCATGTGTATGAGAACTTATATTCTATATAGTCTTCTTGAGGCACGTACATATAGCAATTATCCGCACCGTAGAAGATATTGTCCGAAACTTGGAATTGCTCCGGATTGTGCGAGGTAACATATACGCCGAGTAGTGCCGTACAACCGTCGAAGGTATATTCCCCTATAGCCGCGATGTTACTGCCCAGCGTTATTTTGGTGACAGTAGTATTTCCTGCAAACGCACCGCTTGCAATCTTGGTGACGGCTACGCCCGCAAGCGTATCGGGTATTACTATTTCCTGCAATGTCTTTCCGAACTCGGTAAGACCGTCGATAGTCCACTCGCCACGGAAAATTACTTCCTCCCCATTCGTTGTAATTTCGACACCCGACAGATTAAACACCTTCGCCGCTTCCTCGAGATCGGCGGAGATCGTTCCGCTCGTTCCTTCGTCTTCGGGCGCATGCGGTTTGTCGGGCACGTCTATCGCAACAGGCGAAAAAATGTTTAGTTCGGCCTTGATTTCCTGCGCAAGCAACGCCGTATAGTAAACCGCGCCCGCATCGTTAAGATGGAAGTTTGTGTCGTAGAACCAGTCGCTGTCGAGCACGTGCGACTTAGGATTACCGACAACCGTAATGTCGAGTCTGTCGACCAGATAGTTGTAGTACTCGAGTATTTCACCGTCGTCGGATGTTTCAGACAGCGCCTTTTCGTTCATAGGGGAAAACATAAAGTAAGTTTTCGCACCGTGCTTTGCGGCACGCGCACCGTAGGCGTTGACATAATCAATAAATCCACCATCTATAACGGCCTTATCAAACGATATATGCGTGCCGATATCATAGCCGTCTTTCATGACGTTGTGCGGCCGCGAATACTCGATATCGCCGTAAGCGTTGAACGACTTTACGTTGTATACGCCGTCGGGATTGGGCTTATCTTTGTTTTTCCAATACCCGAATTTGCCGCTGACAAACTTAAAAAACTTGCCTAACATTTCGCCCGCGTTGTCGTTGTCGATCTTTCCGAGTATTTCGTACTTGCCGTCGACCGAATACCACACCGCTTCGGCATTGAAGTACAGCGACAACGCCTGCGAATTTTGTTCGGGCGCGATAATTACAATATCGTTCTCGTCAATATAATCTTCGGCAACGTCGAGCATATATTTTGTGCCGAGGTTTGCATACAGCCCGAAATTGACCACGGGCATCCCGAGCTCTTGCTCCAATAGATCGGATCTCAGCCCGAACGCAAGACTCGATCCGCCTATTATAACGACCTTTCTACCCGAAACGTTTTTAAGCCTGTCGTACTTTATTGCCATACCGCCGTAAAACGATTTGTCATATTGCGGCGTGAGCCCAAACGCAAATATAATAAGAATTACGGGTATAAGCATGATCGCGAAAATTATGGAACTTATCAATATGATTTTCTTTTTCATTTTACACCCTAGAACTGGAAGTAGATAAACGCGCTTGCACCGCTTCCCGTAACGTAGACAGACACCCATGCCACGGCAACGGCCATAAGCATAAATCCGTAAGTGACAAAACGCGCCGCGAGCATACCGCCCGACAGCTTGACGTTATGCGCCGCGTCACTTTTGATCATGTTGTAAGACAACGCCAAAACCCCGCACATCAAGCATACGCGCACAAGATATATCACGTTAAAGCCGAGTGCAGACAATGCCGCACGACTGCCCGCCCAATCGGTAAATATCTTCGCTACGGCGACTCCGCAATCGGACAAAGAATTACTACGGAAAAATATCCAAGCAAAGCACACAAGCGCAAATGTTATTACGCGGCGAAGCATGAGCGTAGCTGTATTGTCGACAATGCGTATCTTGCCCTTGCTCTCTAATTTTTTCAGTCCTGCGCTCTTTAGCCTTCCTATTATTTGATATACACCGTGTATCCCGCCCCACACGATAAACGTCCAGGACGCGCCGTGCCACATTCCGCTCAAAAGGAAAACTATCATGACGTTTATAGCCCACCGCCACGCCTTGCACCTGTTACCGCCGAGCGGAATATACACGTAATCGGTGAACCACGCCGTTAGCGAAATGTGCCAACGCCGCCAAAAATCCCGTATACTCGTCGCAAGATACGGCCGATTGAAGTTGTCGCACAGCTTAATACCCATCATGCGCGCAACGCCGACAGCTATATCCGTATAACCGGAAAAGTCACAGTATATCTGAATTGCAAAAAGCACTGTGGCGACTATGACCGTAAGCCCCGTAGCCGCGCCGATATTGTTATATACGCCGTTGACAATCGCCGCAACACCGTCGGCTATGACGACCTTTTTGAAAAAACCTACGAGCGCAATCCTAAACCCGTCGCATAAATCTTTGCTGTCGAGCTTGCGGTCGGCCTTGAGCTGCGGCAATAGATTTTCGGGACGTTCGATAGGGCCTGCGACCAGCTGCGGAAAATACGTTACAAACAACGCGTAATAGCCGAGATGGCGCTCCGCTTTTATCCTGCCGCGATACACGTCGATAACGTACGATAACGTTTGGAACGTATAGAACGATATACCGACGGGAAGAATGATGTCAATCGAAAACTCCGCGATATTTCTACCACCGAGATTGGCTATATCTATAACCGAATTGACGATGAAAAGAAAATACTTATAGAAGAAGAGTACGCCCAAACAGCAAACGACAGTGACAATCATGCACGCCTTTCTCACCTTTTTGCTGTCGTACATCTCCATCAAAAGCCCCGACATAAACGACACGCCTGTGGTAAAGACGATAAGGAATATAAGCCACGGGTTCCAACTCATGTAGAACAGATAGCTCGCGAGAAGGAGCATCACCCAGCGGTATTTTTTGGGCAACACCCAATGCAAAATCACGACGACGGGCAAAAATATCAAGAATTGCCATGAATTAAAGCTCATATCTTGCCCTCGCTCTTCATGACGCCGACGAGCGCCGCAAGCACGCTTTCGGTATGCGTGTTTTTGAACGGACTACCGAGATGATAGTCGTTGTCCGAAAAATGCCTGCCGTCATATACCGTATCGTATTGCGTGAGCAGCACCGAAAGCGATGCGTCGCTCAATATCTCCTTCACGCGCGCAGAATACTTGTCAACGGCCTCTTTCAGCTGTTCCTCGCTGTCAAACATAAGCATGAGCTTTTGCCGATTCATAGGAGGGAAAGCCACAAATGTATTAACACCCTTGGCGATAGCAAAAGAGTATATATCGTTCTTGGCAAATTCGACACTGTCGTAAACATTGAAATCGATATTACCGCTGTAAAAATATTTATCTTCTCCGCACTCCGGCTTGGATACCTCGCCTATCGGAAGCAACTCGGGCACAGGCGTTAAATCGATATAGTCAGAATACGAGTACTCTGCGGAATTAGCTCTGTCACTGTTGAACGACGAGAACATCGAGAATAGATTCCCGTATTTATTTACGGTCAACGACGATAAAAATTGCCAATTGCCTTCGGTAAATCTGAATAAATAATATCCGTCTGTGAGCGCAACGGAAGTCGACGATGTAAGCGGAGATTGCATCGTGTTGCCGTACCATGCCGAATGAAATTGTTCGGGCGCGTGCAAGAATATATCGCCCGGCTTCAAGTACTCTATCAGCACCTCAAATTGCGCCATCTCCGCATACGTAGCGTTGAAGCCGAGATTGTACGCAGTAATATCGTCGTCGCCCAATTGTTCGCGGCAAAAACTCTCCGCCGCAGATACGCTGTAGCCGTAATTTACGCTCGAGCCGCCGAGTACGACAAGGTTGGTTCCGTCCGATTTTTCGGCATTGAGCGCAAGTCGATCATATGCGTCGGTCTTGAGAATTGCCTGATCGGTAGCGCGTCGCGGCTTCATATATGCGTTGAGATGAAGCGTCGTAAAATTCTTACAGCCCGAAAAAGCAGCGTCGCTTATATTCATAACGTTATCCGACATATAAAGCTCCGCCAAATTCTCGCAACCCCTAAATGCATTATTCTCCACAGTAGTCACGCTGTCGGGTATATAATAGACGGATGCGGCGTATTCGGCGAAAGCGTTTTCACCGATTGTTGTGACCTCGATTCCTCTTACCTCTCGCGGTATGACCAATTCCTCGAGCTCGATTGCACCGCGTTTCAGACTAAGCTTACCGTCACCGTCCATGTCAAACAATATTTCGTCGGCATAATCCTTCCATATGGGAAGAAGAATAGTTGCCGTTTCGCTCGATACGGTCACGCGACTGCCTAAACCTATATATTCGCCGTTTTCGGTTTCCCAGCCCGCCAAATATCTGCCGTCGCAATCTATACCAAACCCACGCATATCTACGGCTGTGTAAGTATTTGCGCGCGGATGGTGCTCGAGGAGCTGAGTGACGTCCTGCTCGATTTCTCTCCCGCCGTCCATACGATAAAAGATAGAATTGCCCGTATCGGCCAAATTTTTGAAATTGGCGTAGAGATCGGAAATGCCGCCGAAATCAAAATTTTCGAGCGTATCCGAATAATCGTAAAACTCCCCGCCGTCGTTTAAGAAATTGCCTTTGCTCCAGCACCAAAACCTATATCCGTCATTGGGCTGTGCCATTACGCTCAATATATCTTCGGCGTAGTATAAATTCTCTTCGGCTTGTCCGAGCACAGAAGATAATATCACATCACCGATTTGTTCGTCGTTATGCGTTTTGAAACGGAGCGTTTCCATTTCCACCGTTTCGAGCCGCGCCGTCGATTTATACTTTATGTCGTAGAAAGTAATCGTCTGGTTAAAGGAAAGCTCGTCGCTTATCTCGCATTTATCGCCGTAGGCGCCGATTATTTTATAACCGCGCTCAAGCGTCACGTCAAACGTCACACTTTCGCCGCGCTCGACGTTGCGCTTATTATCTCCCACCACGCTATAATGCTCTCCGTCGAGCAGCGTAACGGTAATGCGCTTATCCGCTTCGATTTTACCGTTTTTATCGCATGCGGCGAGCAACATGACGCAAACCAGCAAAAGCGCGGCGCATATGACAACAAATATTTTGCGCCTCATAAGCCGCTCCTCGATTTGACGAGTAAAGCGGGTTCATCGTCTCCCGTCCAAAATACCGTTGCTGTGAACAGTGTGAATGCAATTATATAGGTCAATATCTGTTCTATATCCACACCGAGCAAAAACGCATACGTCACACAAAAGACCGCGCACAAAAACGAAACCAAAAACAATGGCGCTGACATGTTCAGTTCCGTATGCATACGCGCCAACAATGCCGCAAACAACGCTATGACCGAAAATATTAAGATCAAAGAATTATTTAACACCGTCTTTCGTTACTCCGTTTTGCTCTTGTTGTTCTTCAGACTGCACGACGACTGCTACTTCCGCTAATTCGGGACATTCGGTCGCTACTGTTATTTCGGCGTCGCCTTATCAGGCGGGGAAAAGATATCGTCATGTCCTTCACTTTGTATTCTCTCTTTTGCAAATAGCTCGATCTGAAAGATTATATATTTTAGTTTGCCACTTTTGGCGAATTTATTTACTCGCCTTCCAATCTTCGAGTCTGGTCGGCGATGCGCAATGCTTCTATCACCTTTTCCATGTCGCCGTTCATGAACTCGTCGATATTGTATATCGTAAAGCCTATTCTGTGATCTGTCACTCGCCCTTGCGGAAAGTTGTAAGTGCGTATGCGCTCGCTTCTGTCGCCAGTACCGACCTGGCCTTTTCGAAGTGAAGCGTACTCCTCGTCCTTTTGCCCCTGATAGTAGTCGTACAGCTTGGTCGCAAGCACCTGCATGGCGCGTTCTTTGTTCTTGGTCTGACTGCGCTGGTCCTGGCATGTCACGACAATGCCCGTCGGAAAATGTGTAATGCGAATAGCCGAGTCCGTCTTGTTGATGTGCTGACCGCCCGCGCCGCTACTGCGGTAGGTGTCTATCTTGATGTCTTTGTCGAGTATTTCTACGTCCACCGTCTCCGCCTCAGGCAAAACCGCGACCGTCACCGTCGACGTGTGCACTCGTCCCTGCGTCTCCGTCACAGGCACGCGCTGAACGCGGTGCACGCCGCTCTCGTATTTTAACAGCGAGAAAACGTCCTTGC
The DNA here is from genome assembly GCA_022508425.1 of Clostridiales bacterium. Classification (GTDB taxonomy): domain Bacteria; phylum Bacillota; class Clostridia; order Christensenellales; family Pumilibacteraceae; genus Anaerocaecibacter. Next base: position 9,193 of record JAFLVF010000021.1, read on the forward strand.
CGCTAAAGCGGTATACGCCCTCTTTCATGCCGCCGAGTTCGGTCTCGTTGACCGATATATCCTCTATCTGCCAGCGCTTTCTTTCTGCGAACATTCTGTACATGCGGCACAATTCGGAAGCAAACAGCGCCGCCTCCTCGCCGCCCGCCGCCGGCCGCACCTCGATAATAGCGTTCTTGCCGTCGTTGGGGTCTTTGGGCAGGAGCATTATCTTGAGCTCTTCCACCGTCTTGTCGATGAGCTCTTCGAGACTCGCGCATTCTTCGTGTGCAAGCTGGGCAAGCTCATGATCGCCGCTCTTTTGCATATCGACGGCGTCGCGGTAATCGTTTTGCAACTTTTTCAGCGCATTGTACTTTTCGACTATGGGCTCCAATTCGCTTCGCTCACGGCAAAGCTCCGCCCACGCCTTGTTGTCGGCAATGACGGCGGGGTCTTGAACCTTCTCGTCCACAACGTTAAACCGCGCAACAATCGCGTCGAGCTTGTCGGTCTTTATTTGTTGCATACAACTATCCTGTCCTTTCCGTCCAAGTCCTTTTCTATGCGGCACTTGCCGATACGCTCAAACATCTTCTTGACAGCTTCCGCTTGGTCGTAGCCTACCTCTGCCATAATCGTTCCGCCGGCGTTGAGATAGGCGTCGGCGCGCTCTGTGATAATCTTGTAAAAATGCAATCCGTCCTCGCCGCCGTCAAGCGCAATGCGCGGCTGGCATGTCACTTCGGGCTGTAAACCGTCGATATCGAAAGTCTTGATGTACGGAGGATTGGTAACGATCAGGTCGAACTTGCCGTCAATACCGTCGAACATATCCGACTTGACTACGGTCACGCCCAAGCCCTTGAGATTTGATTTGGCGACCTCGAGCGCGTCGTCGTCGATATCCGACGCGACGATTTCCGCCCGGGTGTTTTTGGCGATGACGGCGGCTATGCAACCCGAACCCGTGCACAGATCGAGCACGCGCTTATTCTCGCCGCCCACATATTTTACGGCAAGCTCTGCCAGCACCTCGGTCTCAAAACGCGGAATGAGTACGCGCTTGTCGGTCTTGATCTTTATGCCGCAAAAATCTGCGTTGCCGAGCACATAGCACAGCGGCTCTCCCGCCAATACACGATCGGCATACTCGTCGGCCTTGTGCGCAACGCCTATCTTGACGCGTTTGACGTCGTCGAGCGCGGCGCGATTGCAATCCAACAACTCGCAATATATCCAATCGGCGTCTTGCGGATTGTCCTTGAGTTTTGCTTGAAGTTTTTGCCGCTCGGGCTTGAACTCACGCTCGTAAAAATCTATCGTCTCTTTGTTTTGGTCGGCGTCGAGCTCGAGCACGGCGTTAAACGCCGCAATGGCGCATTCCGCCATATCGTCGTCGGGAATGGCCGTCGACAGCTTCTGCAACGCAAGCCCGGGCGCGCGAATGGCGTTTGTAAACTTGTTGTCGGGCAGACTCGCCAACCCTCTCAATAGCTCGTACGACAATCCTGCGATGACGGGCAACAGCAACAATCTGATGCCCAGCTTGAAGAAGGGATTGCCGAACAAAAATTCATAGCCGACGAACAGCGTGAATATCCAATTGGTCAGCGCGTAAAAGACAATAGCTATTACGACTACGAAAAACAAAAACGTAGTTCCGCAACGGTTATGCTTTGTCGAGCATGACTGAACGTTTTCGACGGTAAGCGACAGCCCGCGCTCGTAGCAGTTTATCGTCCTGTGCTCTGCACCGTGATACATAAAGGTGCGCTTGATATCGGGCATCAGCCGAATGAGCGCGAGATACGCTATGAATATTACAAGCCGTGACAAACCCTCCACAATCGAAATAACGGCGACATTGTGGTAGTTCGCCCAATTCTCTATCGACCAGCCGATAAACCAGGGCAAGGCGATAAACAGCCCTACTGCGAGCACGACGCCGAGAATAACCGCAATCGTCGTCGAAGTTTTCGATGGCGCCTCGTCGTCGGGCATGCTGACTTCCGCCGATTTGAGTAGCGCCCCCATACCGACCACAAGCGAGTCTACAAAAGCGAGCACTCCCCTTACGACGGGGATTTTCCGCGCCTTAGAGGGCGGCTTTAGTCTGTCGCTTTTGACTTCCACCTCGCCGTCGGGCGAGCGCACCGCCATGGCGACGGAAGTTCTGCCGCGCATCATTACGCCTTCTAACAGCGCCTGACCGCCTATCAGCGTGCGGCAAACCTTGGTGCTCGTGTCGTATGAATTGTCTTTTTCGTTTTCTTTCACTCTCTATCCTAAACATACGATAGGCCGAATACACGACCTATCAAATTTTGCACAAAAAAACGAGCATTAAAAAATTAACGCTCGTCTTCGTTTTTGCTAATTAGCGGACTTGCCCGAACGCTCGTTGAAGCGCGCTATGCGACCGCCTGTCTCAGCCTGCTTTTGCTTGCCCGTGTAGAACGGATGGCATTTGGAGCAGATATCGACCTTGACGACGTCGCCTTTGTGCGTAGAGCCGGTGACGAACTTGGCGCCGCAAGCACACTCTACGGTGACTTCGTGATAATCGGGATGAATGTTGTCTTTCATAATTGACCTCACATACGTATTTCGAATTTATTATCAGCTTAACGATTATACCGCGACGGCGGTGTTTTGTCAAGCAATTTAACGTACAAATTGCATCAAGCTTGACCGATTAGATCTTGACGAGCAGATTGACTCCGTCAGGGCCGTTTGCGGCTGCCTCCTCGAACGCCGCAGGAACAGCGTTAAACTCCACAATCTTTTGGTGGAAAACGTCCGTTCTGATCGTGTGGTTGGCGAGCATGTTTATCGCCGACGGATAATTCTTGCCGCAGTCTACCACCGAAATCAAATCGAGATGCTTGTCGACGAGCGCTTTGAGATTGCACTTCAACTCGTCGGCATTGAGCCGCCCGACAAGCGCAACCCTGCCGCGCCGCGCCGTGCAGTCGAATACGTTTTGCAACGGCATGGACGGCGAATACAAATATGCGCAAGCATTGGCCATGTGTCCGCCCGTTATTGCCAAAACCTTCTTGTTGACATCCTCTTCGACGGAGTTGATCGTGTAATATGCGCCCGCTTGACGCGCCGAATCGAGCAAATCCTCATGCATGTCAACCACGATTGGAACGGCCTGATAGTACATAGCCACCTGCGCGAGCAATATGCCTATTTCCGTCGCGCCGACTATGACTAGGTGCGCGCCCTTTTCAATCTGAAGCTGATTTATGACGTTGATTGCAATAGCGGTCTGCTCGATGTACACCGCCTCTTCGTTCTTGATCCTGTCGGGAATGGCGTACACGTCGTCCGCCGAAACAACCGAAAAGTCGCTCAAAAAGCCGTCGTCTTCGATGCCGAACTCGGTGGGCTTTTCGCAGGCGTAATACTTGCCTTCCTTGCACGGCTTGCAGTTGTGACAGCTCGCCTGCGGATAAACAACGACGCGGTTGCCGCGCTGCACATTGGTGACGCCCTCGCCCGTTTCGGACACGAAGCTGACGCACCTGCGGGCAGGAATAATCGGATAATTGGCGCGCACTTTGCCGGTGTATGCAAAAACATCGGTCGGCGAAATGCCGCACAGCAGATTCTTGAGCTTGACGCAGTTGTTGCCGACAGGCTGGACCTGCAATTCGTCCAGCGACATCGAGTGGATGGAATGTATCCTATACGCTTTCATAGTATTACCATTTTACCTCAATCACAGATTGATTTTCGATTGTTCGGTTAGCCGTAAATCGATACCATGTTCGTACTATCGGTAACATTATACCACAATGCGCACGAAATATCAAGCATTTTTATATCCTACTATTTTTGCGCTTTTAGCGCATGAAAAAGCCGCCGATTAAAAAGTTTCGGCGGCTCTTTTGCGGTAGGAAAACTTTTTACTTATCCTCGTTGAGCGGAAGCACGGTTGCGGGATCGATGGGCTTGCCGTCTTTGGTCATCTCGAGGTGCAGGTGCGCACCCGTCTTGACCTCGGTAAGCATGCTCTTCGATGTGGTGCCGATTTTGTCGCCGGCCTTGACCGTATTGCCGACATCGACCGATAGAACGTCGCCGAGAGATTTGTAGATTGACACGTATCCGTCGTCGTGTGTGATTGTCACGACAGTACCCTCGAGCGCGGTGTGTCTGTCGATGGAAGTTACTTTGCCGTCGCGTACCGCAAAGACGTCACCCTCGCCCACAAAATCGATTGCGGGGTGGACGCGCCAGTCCTCGAGCGTTTCCCAATAGCTGAGCTTGTCGTAGCTGTAGTCGAGTCCGATCGTCGCGCCGGCCATGGGCAGAACGGTCTTAACCTCGGCTGTCGGCTCATCGATCGGAGGTTGGTCAACAGGAACGTCTACCGGCTCCGAATTGGGCAATGTAAGCACAACGGACAAGGTCACCACGAGCGCGACGACTATTATCGCCGCAACGACAACGAACGCATGCCAATGCCTTTTGAAAAAGTTTTTCTTTTTTTCGTTTGTACCAGACTGATAGGTTTTCATGTTTGCTTTCCTCCGTACCGGTGATTATTGCCAACATACCGCCTAATATACATGAAAAACAAAAAACTTTTTATTGTTTCGATAATCAATAACTTCCGGGCAGTACGGGAGCGCCGACTGCGATTTTCCCGTCGCCGCACGACGCCATTACGTTGTATTCGTCACCGTCGACCGTATAGTACCCCCTGTGCTCCACACGCGGGCAGAACGCGTACACTATCACTCGCCCGCTCGACTCGACGGTTTTAACGACTGTCGCGCCGATATCGCCGAGATAATCGTACATCGCGGCTTCGTCGCCGTCGAAGTCGACGCGCACCGTCTGTCCGGACGGATAGGCAATTCCGCCCAATCTCTCGACGGGCTCGTTGTCGTCATACTTATAGCGATTGCCGTTTAGCGGACTGAACCAAACGGCGACTCCCACTATCACTACGCTAAGCAAAATAAAAGCGGCATACATTCTCTTCATGAAAAGAATTGTTGCCGCTTTGTATATTATTTATGCTATCTTTGCACGAACTTGTGTAAGAGGCTCTTAGGGACTCGTCGCAAGTGACGCGCCAAGTAACGAAAGAAAATTTCTGCGAGAGGCATGATATGTGGCGCGGTCGTACTCGTAGCGTTACGTCCGCGACGCATAGACGAACCTATCGCCGAAGTTAGGTTAAGAGGCTTTTAGTCGTACTGACACACATCTGCCCACTTGGACAGCATTTCGCGCTCTTCCTCTTTGCCCTTGACCATTTGCGAGGCGGCGACGATGGGCAGCCAGCTGTTGACGTGTTTGCGGGGCGCGCCCGATTTTTTTCCGAATATCTTGACGTATTGCTCCGCACTGTCGTCGTCGCCGGCGAGCTTGAACAACAGATATGTCCTCGCGGCGTCCGCCGATGCGTTGCCTATCGTGGCGTGCGACCAGTCGATTATACAAGCGCGGCCGTCGTCAGTGATGATGACGTTAGACGGGTTGAAGTCGCCGTGGCACAGCTTGTTGTGCTTGGGCATGGAGTCAAGTCTGAGATGAAGTTCGTAGCGCGTCGTAGCGTCAAGCCCGGACATATCAATCTTTCGCGTGAACTTGTCGCGTTGCTTGTTCAGGTTGGGTGCGGTCAGCTTGTGCATGGACAGCTGGATATCGACGAGCTTTTCAAGATATTCGGTGTGTTTAGAAGGATTTTCTTCCATCAGCGCGGCGAGCGACTTGCCCTCTACGTAATCCATGACGATAGCGAGCCGTCCGTCGTTCAATTTCTTCAGCTCGTGCACCTTGGGTATAAACAGTCCGGTCTCCTCGACGCGCGTCTGGTTGAGCGCCTCGTTGAATATATCCGACTTGCAATAATCGGCGGCAAAGGTCTTATAACAAAGATCGCCGTCACGGTAAACCGTTTTGTTGGGGCGTGTTGCGATTTCTCTTATAGCCATTATTTTCCCTCCTTCTTGCCGTAGTACGCTTCGAGATACATTTGCTTTATCTCGGATATGAGCGGATAGCGCGGATTGGCGCCGGTGCACTGATCGTCAAACGCGTCGCGGCTAAGGCTATCGAGATTTTCGAGGAATTTGTCCTCGGGAACGCCTGCGTCCTTTATAGTGGCGGGAAGCCCTATATCGGCGCGGAGCGCGGTCAGCTTAGCTATCAGCTTGTCGAGCTTATCCTCGTCCGTCTTGCCCTTGAATCCCAGCATGTCGGCAATATCGGCGTAACGCTTGAGCGCTTTCGGATGATCGTACTGCGGGAAAGTACCCATCTTGGTCGGCGCTTCGACCGCGTTAAACCGCATGACCTGCGGCAAGAGCAACGCGTTGGCCATGCCGTGCGGCAGGTGGAAGTATGCGCCGAGCTTGTGCGCCATAGAGTGGCAAACGCCTAAGAACGCGTTGGCAAACGCCATGCCCGCCATTGTCGAGGCGTACGCCATTTTGGCTCTCGCCTCCTCGTCGGCACCGTTATGGTACGCTCTCGGCAAGTACTCGAAAATAATCTTGATAGCTTCTTTCGCTATGCCGTCGGTAAATTCCGTCGCCATGACCGACGCTACGGCTTCCAGCGCATGCACCATAGCATCATAGCCCGAGTTGGCGGTAAGACCCTTGGGAATAGTCATCATCAGTTCGGGATCGCAGATCGCCATTTTGGGCAAAAGCTCGTAATCGGCAATCGGGTATTTCATGCCGGTCGCCTCGTCTGTGATGACGGCGAACGGCGTAACCTCCGACCCCGTGCCCGCCGTCGTGGTGATTGCGACAAAGTACGCCTTCTTGCCCATCTCGGGGAATTTGTACACACGCTTTCTTATATCCATAAAGCGCATCGCCATGTCCCCGAAATCGACTTCGGGATGCTCGTACAACACCCACATGATCTTGCCCGCGTCGAGCGCACTGCCGCCGCCGAGCGCGACGATTGCGTCCGGCTCGAACGAGCGCATGCTCTCGGCGCCTTTCTTTGCGGACAGCAACGTCGGGTCGGGCTGAACGTCGGAAAAAGTCGTATTGACAATTCCGAGCTCGTTGAGCCTGTCGCTGACAAGCTTGCTGAACCCGCTCTTAAACAAAAATTCGTCCGTGACGATAAACACGCGTTTATAGCCCATGTCCTTGAGCTCTTGAAGAGCAACGGGCAAGCACCCTCGTTTGAAATACACCTTTTCGGGTGCACGGAACCACAGCATATTCTCCCTCCTTTTTGCAACCGTCTTGTAGTTGAGCAGATGCTTGACCGACACGTTCTCGCTGACCGAGTTGCCGCCCCACGAGCCGCACCCCAGCGTCAACGACGGCGTGAGCTTGAAGTTGTATATATCACCTATGCCGCCGTGAGCGGTAGGAGTGTTGAGAAGTATCCGACAGGTTTTCATCATCGCCGAAAACTTATCTATCTTATCCTTTGCACTACGCTCGTTGGCATAAATTGCCGACGTATGGCCGTATCCTCCGTCCGCGACCAGCTTAGCCGCCTTGTTGAGCGCGTCGTCGAAATCTTTAGCCCTGTACATAGCGAGCACGGGCGACAGCTTCTCGTGCGCAAACGGCTCTTCCACATCGACGGACTGTACCTCGCCCACAATCACGCGTGTTTTCTCCGGCACTTCGAATCCGCAAAGCTGCGCTATTGTCGGAGCGCTCTGCCCGACTATCTTGGCGTTGACCGAGCCGTTGATCAGTATTGTCGCGCGCACCTTGTTCTTTTGCTCGTCATCGAGGAAGTACGCGCCGCGACAGGCGATTTCTCTTTTGAACTCGTCGTAAACGTCGTCGAGCACGATGACGGCCTGCTCGGAAGCGCATATCATGCCGTTGTCGAACGACTTGCTGTGCAATATACTCGATGCGGCGAGCTTGATATCCGCCGAACTGTCTATTATGACGGGCGTATTGCCGGGGCCTACGCCGACGGCAGGCTTGCCCGAGCTGTACGCCGCTTTGACCATGCCGGGACCGCCCGTAGCGAGAATAAGATCGCTACCGCTCATTACCGCTGCGGAGAGCGCCACGCTCGGCTCGTCTATCCACCCTATTATCCCCTCGGGCGCGCCTGCTTTTACGGCGGCGTCAAGCACAATACGCGCCGCTTCTATCGTGCAGTTCTTGGCGCGCGGATGCGGCGAGAAAATCAAGCCGTTGCGCGTCTTGATGGCGAGAAGCGCTTTGAATATCGCAGTGGACGTGGGATTGGTCGTGGGCACGATAGCCGCAATCACACCGACCGGCTCGGCTATAGTCTCGACGCCGTAGCTGTCGTCCGAAGAAATCACGTCGCACGTCTTGACGTCGCGGTAAGCGTTGTAAATGTACTCCGCGGCGTAGTGGTTTTTGATGACCTTGTCCTCTACGACGCCCATGCCCGTCTCTTTGACCGCCATTTCGGCCATGTCAAGTCTTGCCTTATCTGCGGCAGTCGATGCGGCGAGGAAAATCCTGTCGACTTGTTCTTGCGTGTACGTCGAAAACTTTTCTTGCGCAGACCTCACACGCTTGAACAGCTCTTCCAAGGAATGCTCGTCTTTTACAACCAAATCGTCCATAAAACCTCCGATTTGTGGATTTACTATAGTATGCACTATTTCTCTCTTTTTGTCAATATTCATAGCGGCATGAAAAAAAATGCTTTCTCTTTCGTCCTAATGCGGCAAGCAACTTCAAAATAAGTATTGATTTATCTCGTAGGTTATGTTACAATCATAATATGGAATATATCGACATAGGAGGAATAAAATCAAGCAGGCTCGTACTCGGCTGTATGCGCATTGCGGACAAGCCGATACAAAATATCGAGCGACTGATTGACGTTGCGCTTTCTATAGGCGTCAACACCTTCGACCATGCCGATATATACGGCGGCGGGCATTGCGAGAGCATTTACGGCGAGATATTCAAATCGCACGGCTCATTGCGCGATCAAATTGTCCTTCAAACAAAATGCGGCATACGGAGCGAGCGCTACGACCTGACAGAAAATCACATCGTCGAAAGCGTTGAAGGCTCGCTAAAACGACTCAACACGGACAGAATAGACATACTGCTGCTCCACCGTCCAGATACATTGATGCGCCCCGAGCAAATCGCTTCGGCGTTCCGAAAGCTGTATGACAGCGGCAAGGTGCAAGTATTCGGCGTCAGCAATTTCTCATACGATCAAATAGATTTCTTGCAAGCCGAATTGGGCGATATAAAACTGCACATCAACCAAATGCAGCTTAGTCCCACATACTGTCCAATCCTCGACAGCGGCTTACACGTGAATACGGGAAGCGACTTTGCCGTCAGGCGCGACGGCGACGTGCTGTACTACTGCCGCAAAAACCATATCACCATTCAGACGTACGGCACGATGCAATGCGCGTTCACAGACGAAACGGGATATTTCTATTCGGGCGCGTTCAACACCGAATGCGCGCGCAAAAAGTATTTTTCGCTCAACTTTTTGCTCGACGGGCTCGCTCAAAAGTACAACGTCACGCCCGAAGCGGTAGCGCTGAAATTTATACTGCACCACCCGGCGAACATGCAAGCAATCGTCGGCACTACTCTCGACAAGCGGCTGTTACTGTACAAAGATTGTTGCGACGTACCTCTCACCGACTACGAATGGTACAAGATATACCAATCGGCAGGGCACAATCTTCCGTAAAAAACAAATGCACTCCAGAATTACATTCGGGAGTGCATTTTTGTCTGTGAATAATTTTATATACTGTATTTACAGCATATCTATGCCGAGCGTATTGAGGAAGGGCTTGATGGTCTCGTTGTCAAACACCGCCGTCGAGGAAAGCATCTTCTCGCACACGAGATCGACTTCGTCATGCACGTTGAGCTTGGCTTCGAGCTTGGTGACCGTGCCGCCTTGAGCTTTCAGCATGCGCTCTATCATCTTCTCGAAGTGCTTCATTTGAGCGGGAAGGGTCGCCGGCTCAAACGGAATGGTGCCGTCGAGGTACAATTGTACCTGCTTGAGCTCTTCGGACAGTTTCGTGGGCAATACAAAATAGCCCATGATATCCGTAATAGACAACGCGTCCGTCTTGATCTCGCCGTACTCGGGCGAGGTTTTGGGCTTTTTCATGCCATTGGAGCGAAGAACGACGTCGTAAATATACTTGCCGTTTTGCTTTCTCACGACAAAATTGCAGAAGTTTTTGGTACCGTCGTTGACGATGCGCTCGTCGCTGTACTTGCGCCACTCCTCGTCTATCAGAGCGGCAAACTCCGCCGTCTTTTCGGCGCTCGAATGAGAGAAACGTATCACCGTCGAATACCAATCGACCAAGCCCATTTCGAGATAAGGATATTCCTTTGATTTAAGCTTGCGCTTGATATCGGCTTTGAGCATGGGCGTCGTGCGGCAACCGGTTTGGAAATGCTCGTGCGAAGTGATCTTCGCGCCGCCGTCTTTTACGATAGCGTTGGTGCACACAAACGCGTCGCTACCCATAAATTCCGCGGCCGAGGCAAGCTTGTCTATCATCACCTTGCCCGCCGTCATGGGCACGTGCTCGGAATTACTGAGCACGCCGTGCTTGTCGAAATATTGATGCCGTACATAGTTGAACGTCCACTCCTCGCCGCCGACGTCGGCTAACACGGCGCGCATGTTGGCGTGGTCTTTGTACCCCATATTCTCTTTGCACAGTCCGCACTCGGGATAGCCGCCGACCTTGGCCTCCGGCATTAGATTGATGATGACGTCAATCTTGCTCTTGAGCTCCTTCGCTTCCCAACGATCGTTCTTGGCGCACGCTACGAGATCGACATAACCGTTGCGTATGCTGTAATCGTACAAAAAGTCAAACGCCTTTTGCTTGTTGACGGAATGCGTGTCGGCAAACAGGTCGTTTATTTCGGACGGCTTGAGCGACACCGCGTCGAGTATTTCCGCTCTTAGCTGTGCGACCGTGTCCTGCGTGACAATACCTTTTTCGAGCGCGTAGGCCAGCATTTTCTCGACAATCGCATGCGGCGAGCCGGTGCCGTCAACCTCCTCGTCTGGCTCGACCGGAGTGTAATCGGCAATATGAAGCGCGGATGTAATCCTGCGCACCGCGCTACTCTCGTCCAGCCTATCCATCATGAGATAGTTTTCGGCATACGCTATGAGATTAGAAATTTCCTTATCCAACATTATATTTATCTCCTTGACTGTTATTTCTTGTTTAAGTTGTATCCGTGTTCTATCGGCCTATCTACGGCTACCAGCGAGTCTGTATCGAATGCCGACCACGGATATTCGTCGGGCGGCTCGGACAAAAACGTCATGATATCCCCCGTTGTCGGGTGCGCAAACACCAGCTTGTACGCCCACAGCGCGAGGTGTTGACATTTGACGTACTTGTCGCCGTTAGCGTATTTTCTGTCTCCTGCGATAGGGCTTCCGAGCGCACGCAATTGAACGCGCGCTTGATGGGTCCGACCGGTGAGCAGCCTAAGAGTCACGAGCGACATGCCGTCGGCGCTGTCTATCAGCTTGATGTCCGACACGGCGCGCTTAGCGCCCTCGAGGGTGGACGGTGCGACGGTCACGGTGTTTGATTTCTCGTCTTTTACGAGATAGTGCTCTACCATACCCGTGCGGTTGGGCCTACCCGAAACGATTGCCGCGTACGTCTTTTCGAACTCGCCGTTTCTGATTTGCTCGGACAGTCTCGCCGCCGCTTTCGACGTCTTGGCAAAAACCATCGCGCCACCCGTCGGCCTATCCAGCCTATGCAACAACCCCAAATACGCGTCGCCCGGTTTGTCGTACTTTTTGACAAGGTACTCCTTTAGGATATTGAGCAAATCCCTATCGCCGCTACTGTCGCCCTGCGTGGGAATGTTTTGCGGCTTGACGACTACGAGCAGATGATTGTCCTCGAACAAAACGGGCGGCATATCCTTTATGCCCAAATCGTGCTCTTGTTTCAGCTTGTTAGCCTCGCTTCGCTCTCTTACGGGGTCTTTGACGTCGAGGCGAAGTCTTATGCGCCGCCCGTCCGACTTGACTTCGTCCGTATCGGCGCGTGCGGCGGTCTGCTCTTGCCCAAGCTCGGATATTATGTTGTCTTTAAGTTCGGTCATAACTACTCCAATAACCGCTGCAACCGCACGGAAGCGCTATGTCTTGCTCTGTCGGCAGGCACACCTCGTAACTTTCGGTCAAGCCATTAGGCATGCACAGTGACAGAATGTTGTTTATAGTCTGAGGCTGTAGCCCCGTAGTATAACTGTTGATTAGGAAGAACGTGGGATTGTCGAGAACTTCGGTCGTCAGCTTGACAAGGTCGAATATATCGTCCTCCATCTTCCAAACCTCGCCGTTGGCGCCTCGTCCGTAACTCGGCGGGTCCATTATCACGCAGTCGTAAGTCTTGCCGCGCTTGATCTCGCGCGTTACGAACTTCTTGCAATCGTCTATTATAAAGCGCGTATTCTCTCGCGCAACGCCGTTTATGTTACAGTTTTGTTGCGCGCGCTCCACCATGCCTTTTGCCGCATCCACGTGCGTGACATGCGCGCCGTATTTACTAAGTACCGCCGTCGACGCGCCGGTGTATGCGAACAGATTGAGAATTTTGAGGTGCTTTCCGACCGCCGCATGTTTCTTGACAACCGTGCCGAGCTTGTCCCAATTGACGGCCTGCTCCGGGAATAGCCCTGTGTGCTTGAATCCCATGGGCTTGACGATAAACTTGAACTCGCGCCAGCCTATCCTCCACTCGTCGGGCATTTTCTTGTTGACAATCCACCTGCCGCCGCCAGAAGAGTCGCGCTCGTAGCGCGCGTGACAATCGAACTTATCAAAATCGACCGTAGCGCGCCATATCGCCTGCGGGTCGGGACGAAGGAGCGTTATATCTCCCCACTTCTCCAGCTTGAGCCCGTCGCCCGTACCGAGTATTTTGTAATCTTTCCAATCGGGCGCTAACATTTGACCACTGCAAGCAATACGTCGTAACCGTTGATATCGGCGGCTATCGCGCTCTTGCCGAACACCTTGTGATTTTCCAGCCTGTCGACTTCTTTCGCAAGCGTAACTTTCTTTATGCGCTCGCCGAACACACCGAACACCTCGTCGATAAACTTATCGCCCTGATAGTAAATGTTGATTCTGTCGGTGACCTCGAAACCGAGTGCTTTGCGCTGGGTCTGTATCTTTGAAATAAGCTCGCGACAGCACCCTTCTTTGATGAGCTCGTCGTTTAGCTGTGTGTCGAGTGCGACGGTCATATCGCCGTCTGTCTCCACGCAGTAACCCTCCGCGCCCTTGGTGGAAATGAGCATGTCGTCTTTCGTAAGTTCGACCTTAACTCCGTCGACCTCGAATACGTAAATCTGTCCGCCGAGCGCCGTCGTCGCCGCAACGTCACCGTTAGCCGCCAAGTGATTGCGAATAGCGCCGACAAGCTTGCCGTACTTAGGTCCGACTGTCTTGAGCTGAGGTTTGACGTCGTAGCTGGCAAACTCGTTTTCGCCGCCCGACGTGACGTCTTTGACGTTGAGCTCGTCTTTCAGTATATCCGAATATTCCTCGGGGAATGCTCCGGCAACAACTACCTTTTGCAACGTCTGACGGTTTTTGATGCCACTCTTGTTGCGTGCCGCTCTGCCTAATTCCGCCGCCTTGATTACGCGCTCCATATCCTCTATGAGCTTGGGGTCGACGGCGAAATCGGTTGATTTCGGGAAGTCAGCCGTGTGCACCGAAATAGGCGCGGATTTGTCTACAGACTTTACAACGTTTTGATAAATCTCTTCGGCGATAAATGGCGTAAACGGCGCTGTAAGGCGCGAAAGATTGTCGAGCACGGTGTACAGCGTGGTAAACGCCGCCGTCTTGTCATCGCCCATGCCGCCTGCCCAAAACCGCTCGCGACTGCGGCGCACGTACCAATTGGACAGCTTGTCCGTAAAGTCGCCTATCGCCTTTGCCGCCTCGTAAATCTTGTAGTTGTCGAGATTTTCTATTACGAAATTGACAAGCGCGCCCAGCTCGGACAGCAACCACCTGTCCATAAGCGTGTACTTGACCTTGCTCTTGTCGACCTTGGTCGGATTAAACTTATCAATCTCGGCGTACATTATATAAAACGCATATGTGTTGAACAAAGTTCCCAAATACTTGTTCTGCGACTCGACGACCGCCTTTTCGTAAAAACGCGACGGCAGATACGGCGCCGAATTGGTGTAGAAATACCAGCGCACCGCGTCCGCGCCCGTGCGGTCGAACACCGCGTTGGGATCGACTACGTTGCCGAGATGCTTGGACTGTTTGCGCCCCTGCTCGTCGGTGACGTGCCCGAGAACCAAACAGTTCTTAAACGGCGCTTTATCGAACAAAAGCGTCGAAATAACGAGAAGCGTATAGAACCAGCCGCGCGTTTGGTCGACAGCTTCCGAGATAAAGTCCGCCGGGAATGTCTTTTCGAATACGTCCTTGTTCTCGAACGGATAGTGGTATTGCGCGAACGGCATAGAGCCCGAATCGTACCAACAATCTATTACTTCGGGAGTACGTTTCATAGTGCCGCCGCACGAGCACTTGTAGGTTGCTTCGTCGACGTACGGCTTGTGAAGCTCGATATCCCCTTTTATGCCGCACTTGTCTTTGAGCTCTTGCTTGGATCCGATTGCTTCCGTCTTGCCGCACTTATCGCATACCCAGATGGGCAACGGCGTGCCCCAATACCTGTCGCGCGACAAGCCCCAGTCGATGACGTTTTCCAAGAAGTTGCCCATTCGCCCCGTGCCGATGCTTTGCGGATACCAATTGACGGAGGCGTTGTTGCGAATGAGCGCGTCTTTGACAGCGGTTGTCTTGATAAACCAGCTCGACCGCGCGTAATACAACAGCGGCGTATTGCACCGCCAGCAGAACGGATAGCTGTGCGTATAACTCGGCGCGGCGATGAGAAGCCCGCGAGTTTTGAGATCGACTATTATATCTTTGTCGGCGTCCTTGCAGAACTTACCGCAAAACGCTTTCGGCGCGGTGAGCAGTCCGCGCTCGTCCACGCACTGAACGAACGGCAAATCGTAATCACGGCCTACCCGCGCGTCGTCCTCGCCGAACGCGGGTGCGATATGAACGACGCCCGTACCCTCGCCGAGTGTAACGTAATTGTCGGCGACCACGCGGTAAGCATGCTTGTCGCCGTCGTACGTGCGGTAAAGTGGCTCGTACTCTGTGCCGACGAGGTCCTTGCCCTTGTAGTCTTTGATAATCTCGTATTTATCGAAATGCTTTTCGATAAGCTCTTTTGCGAGAATATATTTCTTGCCGTCGACGTTTATCAGCGAATAGGTAAAACTCTTGTTAACGCACAGCGCGACGTTGGACGGCAACGTCCACGGCGTGGTCGTCCAGGCGAGAATGTAGCACTCGCCTACGTCTTTCAAACAGCTTTTGAATGCGACGACAGCCGTTTTCTCTGTGACGTCCTTATACCCTTGCGCGACCTCGTGCGACGAAAGCGCCGTGCCGCAGCGCGGGCAATACGGCACTATCTTGTGACCTTTGTAAATAAGTCCGCGGTCGAAAATCGTCTTGAGCGACCACCACACCGACTCGATATACTTGTCGTCGTAAGTGACGTAGGGGTTGTCCATATCCGCCCAATATCCGACGCGGTCGGACATGCGCTCCCACTCGCCCTTGTATTTCCAAACGCTCTGCTTGCACTTCTCGATAAACGGCTGAACGCCGTACTTTTCTATATCCTTCTTGCCGTCGAGGGAAAGCGACTTCTCGACCTCGAGCTCTACAGGCAATCCGTGCGTATCCCAGCCCGCCTTACGAAGGACGTGTTCGCCCTTCATCGTATGGTATCGCGGAATGATATCCTTCATCGTGCGCGTAAGAACGTGCCCGACATGTGGCTTGCCGTTGGCTGTCGGCGGACCGTCGTAAAAGGAAAATTCATCGGCGCCGCTTCTGGCTTCGACGCTCGACTCAAATACTTTGTTCTCTTTCCAAAACTTCGTAACGTTATTCTCAATTTCGCAAGGTGCGTAGCCGTTGACCTTCTTATACATATAGCCACTCCTTTATTTAATAATTATAACACATTGTAATTGTCGCGGTCAATCGTTTGAGCGGAAAACGAAAAATGGGAATTATGTTTTTATCTTCAACACTTTTTAGGCAAAATGTTGACAAATACCACATATTGCAGTAAAATACGACTATGGTCGACACAAGAGACATACGCAATATTTGCCTTTACTGCTTCGGCGATCTCGACCCGCGAACGCGCGTCTGCACGGTCTGCAACAAGCACGCGGCCGACGAGCTCACGCCGATGGACGCCCTACCGTTGCGCACGCTTATCGCCGGACGGTATCTTATAGGCGCGCCGCTCGGGCGCGGCGGCTTCGGCATAACTTACAATGCTTACGACACGGTAATGAGCGTGCGCGTAGCTATCAAGGAATTCTTCCCGAAAGGCTACACCAAGCGAAGGCCGGGCGCATACGCGGTGGACGTTGCCGACGAAAACTGCCGAAACAACTTCAACTATTGGATGAACGCATTTGTTCAAGAGGCGAAGGTGTTGACCTCCATAAAGCACATGGACGGCATAGTCGGCATTCGCGACTTTTTCCTGACAAACAACACCGCATATATCGTAATGGAATACCTCGATGGCATGAGTCTGCACAAGCTTATCTCTCTTAAGGGCGAACGACTACAGCTCGACGAAACGCTTAAACTAATGCGCCCCGTGCTTGATACACTTCTGCTATTGCACAAGAACGGGGTTATTCACAAGGACATCTCGCCCGAGAATATTCAAATTATCGACGACAATACGATCAAGTTGATAGACTTCGGCGCGGCGTCAATTTACACAAGCAATGTCGCAAAGCCTTTCTTCGTCCTCAAGAAAGGTTTCTCGCCCATCGAACTGTACTCTAAATCGGGCTCGCAAGGCCCGTGGACCGATATCTACGAGGTTGGCGCGACTATATACAACTGTCTCGTCGGCACACCGCCGCCCGAAGCGAACACGCGCACGGTAAAAGACAAGCTCGTCCCGCCGTCCGAGCTAAACGTACTTATCCCGCCGAGCATAGAGCAAGCTTTACTGAAATCGCTTTCCGTCTATCCTAATGCACGGTACTCCGATATCGGCGAGTTCCGACAAATGCTGTACGGCGCCCTACCCGAGTAGACCGCGACAACCCCCGAACAACTCTTCCCGACCGAACGGTCGGGATTTTCTTTGCGCTTTTTCGAAAAAATAAGGAAATTATAATTTTTGAAATTCGCTTGATTTTTCGGTTCGTATGCTTTATAATATTCGTACTGCGCTAAACGGAGAGGTAGCGGCACTCTGTACCTACAATCCGCTATAGTAGGGTTGACCACCGTCCCCGGTTTGCGTATGGAAGGTCTGTTACCGTTAGGTGGCGTTGATGTTAAGGTC
>JAFLVF010000022.1 GCA_022508425.1 Clostridiales bacterium
CAAAAATACTATGTCGCCGGTGTTACGGGCGGCGCCGTTAAAGGATAAGGAGAGACAGCTATGGCAAGCGTAAAATTAACAAATGTCAAGAAGATTTACGGCAAGAATACGGTAGCCGTACATGATTTCAACCTCGATATAGCCGACAAAGAGTTTATCGTATTCGTCGGACCGTCGGGTTGCGGCAAATCTACGACGCTTCGTATGATAGCCGGCTTGGAGGACATTTCGGAAGGTACCGTGGAGATCGACGGCAAGGTCGTCAACGACTTGCAGCCCAAAGACCGCGGCATCGCGATGGTTTTCCAAAACTATGCGCTTTATCCGCATCTTTCGGTATTCGAGAACATGGCGTTCTCGCTTAGGCTGAAGAAAGTGCCTAACGACGAGATTTACAAGCGCGTTACCGAGGCTGCCGAAGTGCTTGGCATCACCGAATATCTTACTCGGCGCCCGCGCGAGCTGTCGGGCGGTCAGCGTCAGCGCGTAGCTATCGGGCGTGCGATGGTGCGTGACTCCAAGGTTTTCCTTATGGACGAGCCGCTGAGTAACCTCGACGCAAAGCTGCGTAACCAGATGCGCGCGGAAATCATATTGCTGCGCAAGAAGATAAATACTACATTCGTTTACGTCACGCACGACCAGACGGAGGCTATGACGCTGGGCGATCGTATAGTAATCATGAAAGACGGCTTTATCATGCAGGTCGGTTCTCCGACGCAGGTGTTCGAAATGCCCGAAAATCTGTTTGTCGCCGAGTTTATCGGTGCGCCTAAGATGAACACCATACACACCAATCTCGAGCGCGTGGGCAACGAATATTTCGTATATCCCTTCGGCGTAAAAATGCCGGTGAGCGGGGAGAAGGGCGCGGCGTTGCTCGACCGTGACGTACAGTCGCAGGACATCGTCCTCGGCGTTCGTCCCGAGCATATCACTTTGTCCAACAGCAAAAATCCTTGCGCCGTGCCTTGCCAAATCCGCGTCAAGGAGATGATGGGTAGCGAATTGCACCTGCACGTCACGACTTCAACAGACGAGACGCTCGTCATACGCGTGCCCACCGTCGATATCGCGCCTCATCAGCTCGCCGCTTTGGTTCCCGGCGTGCGCATATACGTCACATTCCGCAGTAAGGTAATGCATTTCTTCAATGCTGAAACGGAGCAAAATCTGCTTGTAGACGTTACGTCCAACATGGCGGCGGACAAACACGACGCGGTAGAGTCTCAGCCCGCCGCGGCGGAGCAATCCGAAGTATCCGAAACAGATAACGGGGAGGAAGTATGAAAACCAATAAGTTATCAAGATTGATAATCAGCTTGTTGCTGTGTCTTGCAATGGCGTTTTCTTTCGTCGCTTGCTCGACGCGCAACAGCACCGGCGGCGGAGCAACGCCCGACGATTCCGGCATCGACAGCGTAGATATAGCATCGGTGTTGGCGTTGGACGTCGGCGGCGAACGAAAGCTGCAAGTGACGCTTATGCCGTTCGGCGCGCAGGCGACCGTCACATGGCGCACGAGCGATGCAAGCATCGCAACCGTGAGCAGCGAGGGCGTTGTCAAGGGCATAGCGCAAGGCAAAGCCATTGTCAGAGCTTCCGTAGGCAGCAAGAGCGCCGACTGTGTAGTTACTGTTACAGACCGTTCGTTGCTGGCTGTCGACGTTCTGGACGTATCGTTCAATATCGGTACGAAAGATCTCGAAGTGGGCGAAACGTATACGCTCACAGCTACGATTGAGCCGGAGGACGCGACCGATAAAACATTGATTTGGAAAAGCTCGAATACCGACGTTGCCACTATCAGCAAGGCGGGCGTTGTGACGGCTGTCGCGCCCGGCACCGCCAACATAACGGCTACTGCCAACAACGGCGCCAAGGCGACCTGCGTTATCGTAGTAAAAGGTGACGTCGCGGCGGTATCCACGCTGCATGTCCGCAAGATTGACGCGCTTGAAGGTCGTGACGACTTTATCATGGGTATGGACGCGTCCGCCGTTCCGTCGCTCGAGGCGGCAGGCGTCGAGTATAAGGATTTTGACGGCGAGGTCAAAGACGTCTATAAGATACTTGCGGACAACGGTATCACCGATATCCGTATTCGTATCTGGAACGATCCTTATCAATCCGGGCATTCGGGCGAGCTTGCCTATAGCTACGGCGGCGGCAACTGCGACGTTAACAACGCCGTGGCAATCGCAAAGCGTTGTAAGCAATACGGTCTCGGCGTAATTATCGATTTCCATTATTCCGATTTCTGGGCAGACCCCGGTAAGCAAAAGGCGCCTAAGGCTTGGAAGGACAAATCGGTCGCCGAGCGCAAAACCGCTATATACGAGTTTACCAAAGAGAGCCTTGAGGCAATCAAGGAAACGGGCGTCAAGATCACCATGGTCCAGATCGGTAACGAGACGACGGGCAGTATTTGCGAAGCGTCGTACGGCAGTGCGCCCGCCGATTACTGCGCGTATATCAACCAAGGCTCAAAAGCCGTTAGGGAAGTCACGGGCAAGGTAGCCGACGGAGGCGCCAAAGTGGCTATTCACTTAACTAACCCCGAGTCAAGAGACTTTGTCGGTTATGCCAATACTTTCAAAAACAACAATGTCGATTACGACGTATTCGGCACGTCTTATTATCCGTTCTGGCACGGAACGCTCGACAATCTTGCCACCAAGCTTAAGGATGTCAACAAGGCTTCGGGCAAGCAGGTGATGGTGCTCGAGACGTCGTACGCCTTTACCGAAGAGGACTTTGACGGAACGGGCAACACCCAGCTTTCGACCAAGACCAAGCCGTTTACAGTGCAAGGTCAGTCCAACGCAGTGCTTTCGGTAATCGAAACGATTGCAAAGCTCGGAAATTACGGCCTCGGCGTCTGCTATTGGGAGGGCACTTGGGTGGCTCCTGCCGATAACCGTGCCGACACATTGGAATTGTGCAACAAATACGGCTGCGGCTGGGCCTCGGCTAAAGCGGGTCCCAGCGCGATAGGCGGCGACGGATATCAAGCGGGTGACGTAACATCCGCCGGCGGTGTTGTTATCGACAACCAAGCGTTCTTCCGCTCGTTCACCGGCTCGGAAAACGACGGTATGGTGTTGGATTCGCTCAAGGTATTCAAGTATGCAAAGACAGGTCTTGACGCGCCGCCCGTTGCCGACTACATTTACGCAGAGGAAATATTCTGCACGGTCGACGTAGGCACGGTCACATTGCCGGACAAGATTACGGTCGTACTCAACGACGATTCGGTGTTGTCGGTTGACGCGCTGTGGGCGGTCGATGTAAAGGAAGTCGCAGAGTATATTCACAAGGTAGACGACTATGTCATTACAGGTACCACGCCTTTCGGCGGCACCGCAGTTTGCACGGTGTACGTACAGAACAAGAACTTGCTTATTGACGGTAGCTTCGAGGATTCGACAGGCTACGGCTCGACAGACAATTTCATCAGTGTTCCGGAGCCTTGGAAGGTTGAGCATATAGCGACGAAGCACGTGTTGCAGTTGTTTGTTTCCAATGACGCAAGCAATGC
This sequence comes from Clostridiales bacterium, assembly GCA_022508425.1. GTDB lineage: Bacteria > Bacillota > Clostridia > Christensenellales > Pumilibacteraceae > Anaerocaecibacter. The sequence continues at coordinate 3,542 of JAFLVF010000022.1, forward strand.
AAAGATGGGCAAACAGTCCATGCACTTCTGGGACGATGCCGCGCTTGAATTCAGGCTGTATCAAGTGGTCGATATTGCGGCCGCTGTCGCAGAATACGGTTACGGCATATTCAGTTTCAGCGTAGACTTTGCCGGCGGCGATTGCGGCGCTACGCAGGATATTTACTCGTACGCGTACATCACCTACAAGGACGGCACGACCAAGGAAGTCAAAGGTTCTAAAGTAACGGCCGACGGCTGGCAGAAGTGGTCCAGATCGGCAGTGGACGAGATTGTAATTGACGATACGGTTTCGTCGGTGTCGGTCGGTATTTATCTCAAAGCGGAGGCCAACGGCTGGGGCAATATTGACAATGCCCAGTTCTTCTTCAGGTCACCTGCGAAAAATTAATCAATTATCAGTCAGTTAGCACGTAAAGCGCCGTAAGGACTATCTTGCGGCGCTTTGTGCAAAAAAACACGAGTTCATATAGGAATCATCGACAGAAGTATGAAAAAGTTGTATATCGGCGCCGCGTACTATCCCGAGCTTTGGGATGTATCGGAGATTGACAAGGATATCGAACGGTGCAATGAGCTCGGCCTAAACGTTTTGCGCGTAGGCGAGTTTGCTTGGAGCAAAATGGAGCCGCGCGAGGGCGAATACAGTCTCGATTGGCTGATTGACGTCGTCGACAGGTTGTACAAAGCGGGAATATATACCGTAATGTGCACGCCTACGTGCACGCCGCCGCGCTATATGCTTGACAAGTACGAACAGATGCGCAACGTATCCGACCGCGGTGTAAGATCGCAAACGTCGTGGCGCTGTCACCCGTGCAAGACTTCGCCCGTTATGCGCGAGAAGAACAGAGCTATCGTCACGCAAATGGCTAAAGCGCTCGGTAGCAATCGCGGCGTCATAGGCTGGCAGATAGATAACGAGTTGTTCCCGTACGGGGGCGGATGCTTTTGCCCGCTGTGCGTAGGCGCTTTTCGTAAACATCTCGAACGGCAGTTCGGCACAATCGATGCACTAAACAGAGCATGGGGTATGGCGCGGTGGTCGCTCGATTATCAAAGCTTCGACTCAATCAATCCGCCGTTACCCGACCAGTGGAAGCACCCGTCGCTTGTCAAGGCGTGGTGGGATTTCCAATGCGAGCAAATACGTACTTACGCCGAAGAACAGGCGGAAATACTGCATAAATACACCGATGTGCCAATCGGTACGGACATGATGGCAAACAACAATCTCAGCTACTACGCGATAAACAAATCGCTTGACATAGTGCAGTTTAATCACTATAATACTGCCGAAGAGTTGTACGAAACGGAGTTTTGGTATGACTTTTTGCGCGCCGTCAAGGACAAACCGTTTTGGGTGACCGAAACTCAGGTCGGCTGGAACGGCGGCGAATTCGCTCAAAGCGGTTACCGCCCTGTAGGCAACTGTTACGTCAATACGTGGTTGCCGTTCGCGCACGGTGCGGAAATGAATATGTACTGGCTGTTCCGCGCCCACAGAAACGGTCACGAATTGGCGCACGGCGCGCTGTATTCGACGGCAGGGCGGGCATACCGAGTAAGCGAAGAGGTAAGTCGAGCGGCGAGCGAGATCGGAAAATGCGAGGATATCCTCGTCGGAAACGTGAATGCCGACATCGCATTGCACTATTCGTCGACGGCGGCCAATACATTCGGGGCCGCGCCGATGCTCAAAAACTTCGATTACACGGCGACTGTGCGCGATAAATTTTATACCGCTTTTAGGCACTACAATGTAGATGTTATCGATACGGCGCATCCGCTCGATAAGTACAAGGTCGTCGTTTCGCCCTTTCTGTGCCACGCGCAAGAGTTTGATTTTTACGAGCGCATAACCGAGTTTGTGGAAAAGGGCGGCACTTGGATAGTAGGCCCGATGACGGATATCGTGGACGCAAACGTTACCAAGTACATCGACGCTCCGCATTCGTTTTTGGAGCAAACGGTCGGAGTGTATACAAAGTACAGTAAGCCGATCGACAGCGACGCATTCGGCGCAAAGTGGTCGGACGGCAGGCCGCTCAAACTGTCGACATGCTTTGACGCTTACGAAACGGATGACAAAACAATTTCCCTCGCAAAATATTCGGGCGGCGAATTCGACGGTCTTACGGTAATCGCGAAGCGCAATATCGGCAAAGGCTCGGTAATACTGCTCGGCAGCGTTCCCACGCACGACGATGTTAGGGCTTTGACGGGGCTCAAGCCAATTCTTGCCGCGAGCGATAACGTATCGCTGACTATGCGCGACGGGGATGTTCGAGCGATAATAGCAATCGAGCTCGAAAATTGCACTGGATATATCGAACTTGACGGAACATACAAGGATAGGCTCGGCGGCAAAATAATGTCGGGCAGAGTAACTTTGGCGCCGTACACCGTACTTGTTCTTGAAAAAGTTTAATTATATGAGGAGCTTACATGACAAACTTGCATGATATAGTAAACTTAATATACTACGCCGAAAATAAGCTGGCACTCGACAAAAGGAACCGTAACTATAAAGCCAATAGATTATTGGAAATCTTGAACAGCGGTTTGGAAGGCGGAGATTTGGAGGACGCTATTTTCGGCGAGCTTTCGCTTTTGCCGTCCCAAATCAACAATATGTTTTCGAGGATATACAAGAAGAGCGGGGCCAAAGCGGCTACCGATTGGCTGTATAATTACTGCGTCAATAACAAATATGTAAAAAAGGACGTTTTGGACAAAAATCCGCGCTTTGACACTTCCAATGGCTTGACTATCACGATAAATAAGGCCAAACCCGAATTCAGAGACCCCAAAAAGGCCGCGCAGGGCAACAGCGTCGACAGCGGATTCGCCAAGTGCGTTATATGCCGCGAAAACGAAGGTTATGCCGCAAAGAACAAAAGAAATCTGCGAACGGTTTCTTTGAATCTTAACAATAAGAAATGGTTTTGGCAGTACTCGCCGTACGGGTATTTCAACGAGCACGGTATAGCGGTAAACTGCGAGCATATTCCCATGCACATAGATAGGGTCACGCTTGAAAATCTCGTATGTTTTGTGGACAAATTTCCGCATTACTTTATAGGTTGTAATGCGTCGTTGCCGCGTATAGGCGGAAGCGTGCTTGCTCACGATCACTATCAAGGCGGCGGCGAGGTTTTGCCGTTGCATAAGGCCAAGATCAAAACGGTAATATTCGACAAGAATCACCCGAACGTTACGATAGGCATACTCGATTGGCCTGGGACCGTTGTCAGAATATCAAGCGGCAACAAAGACGACATAATAGACATCGCCGACAAGATTAGGACGGCGTGGGTGAAATACAGCAATCCCGCGCTCGGCATAATAGCGGAGGACGGAGACGGTGTTCACAATTCTATCAGCCCGACCGTAATCAAGACGGCGGACGGATACGATATGAACGTCATATTGCGCAGTAATATCACTAGCGAACAGTACCCGGACGGAGTGTTTCACGCCCATCCGGAGTATCATGCGATCAAGAAGGAGAGCATAGGCCTTATCGAGGCGCAGGGCTTGTTTATACTTCCCGGCAGGCTTGAAGAAGAATTGAACGAGCTCGAAAGGCTGATAACGGAAAAACAACCGTTGCCAGATAGTTACGCTCAATTTTCGCTTGTGTACGAAGAGGCAAAGGAATTGTACGAGAGCGGAAGATACGGCGATATTCACACCGCTATGAAAGAAGAAATGGGCAATATTTGTTACAGGATATTGGAAAACACGGCTGTTTTCAAGTATGAAAACGACTTTTTGGCGTTTCTCGAGTCAGTAGGACTTAAGGTATGACGAAATACGATTACAAGGTGACTGCCGCCGGCAGAATCAACATAATAGGCGAGCATATAGACTATTGCGGCGGCAAGGTTATGCCCGCGGCGCTGTCGTTGAATAACACCGTGTATGTACGTCCGAACGGCACTGACAAGATAAATATCAGCTGGACAACGCTCGACGACAAAGTCACGCTCGATATAAACAAGCTTGACAGCTATAAGGGCGTTAAATACGGCAATTATCAGGCCGGAGCGGCGTATATGTGGCAACAGGCGGGGCACAAGGTGCTCGGGTGCGATATGCTACACGATTGCACCGTGCCGTTTGGCAGTGGGCTTTCTTCCTCTGCCGCGATTGAGGTAAGCACTATTGCCGCGCTTGCGACAATAGCGGATGAGCCGATTGACAGCGTGAGAATAGCTCTATCGGCGCAACAAGCGGAGAGGGAATACACGGGCGTCAACTGCGGAATTATGGATCAATACGCGTCGGCTTGCGGCAAGAAGGATAGAGTAATGCTTTTGGATTGCAGTACGGTCGAATGCGAATATCTGCCGCTTGTTTTAGGAGATTACTCGCTCGTTATTATCAATTGCAACAAGCCGCACAATCTCGTCGAGAGCAAGTACAACGAGAGGCGTTCGGAGGTCGAGCATGGGCTAAAAACTTTGCAGACCGTTCTTGACGTATCCTGTCTTGCCGAAGTTACCGAGGAGCAGTTTGAAAAACACGGAAATTTACTCGGCGGCAAGGTTTACGACAGATGTAAGCATGTCGTCGAAGAATGCGCTCGTGTAGAAAAAGCGGCGGTTGCGATGAAACGTGGCGATATCAAGACGCTTGGGGAGCTACTCAACGCCTCGCACAAGTCGCTGAAAGAGCTTTACGAGGTTACGGGCAAGGAATTGGACGCGCTAGTAGCCGCCGCGCAATCTCACCCTGCATGCATAGGGTCGAGAATGACGGGCGCGGGATTCGGCGGTTGCACAATCTCGCTCGTACATAAGGACGGCGTCGAACAGTTTAAGCACGCGGTCGCAAAAGAATATAGGCAAAATATCGGCTATGACTGTAAAATTTACGATGCTGAAATATCCGATGGCATTACGGTTACAAAAATTTAGGAGGGTGATATGAAAATTTTGGTTACCGGCGGCGCGGGCTATATCGGCTCGCATACTTGCGTCGAGCTACTCGACAAAGGCTACGAAGTTGTTGTTATAGACAACTTCGACAATTCTTCGCCCAAGAGCATAGAGCGAGTGCAAAAGATAACGGGGAAGAAGGTTGCACTGTACAAGGGCGACGTGCGCGACGGGAAGCTGTTGGACAAGATTTTCGCCGAGCATAAGATAGATTGGGTAATCCATTTCGCGGGGCTCAAGGCTGTCGGCGAAAGCTGTGCTAAGCCTATAGAGTATTACAACAACAATCTGTATGGCACGCTCGTGTTGACCGATAAAATGCGTGCATACGGTTGCAAGAAAATCGTATTCTCGTCGTCCGCTACCGTTTACGGCGATCCCGAGGTTTTGCCGCTTACCGAAGAGTGCAAGACGGGCGGTACGACCAATCCGTACGGCACGAGCAAATATTTCCAAGAGATAATGCTCAATGATATTTACAAATCGGACAACGAGTGGACGGTCGTGCTGTTGAGATATTTCAACCCCGTAGGCGCGCACGACAGCGGCGAGATTGGCGAAGATCCGCAGGGCATTCCCAACAATCTTACGCCGTATATAGCCAAGGTCGCAATCGGCGCGCTCAAAGAAGTGGGTGTGTTCGGCAACGATTATCCTACGCACGACGGCACCGGTGTGAGAGATTATATCCACGTGGTCGATTTGGCAAAGGGCCACGTCGCGGCAATAGACAAAATCGCTAAGTCGGGTGTATACATTTACAATCTCGGCACGGGAATAGGCTACTCGGTGCTCGACGTCATACATGCTTTCGACAAGGCTTGCGGCAAAGAGCTTCCTTATTCCATAAAACCGCGCCGCGCAGGCGACATAGCGGCATGCTATGCGGACGCGAGCAAGGCGAAGCGCGAGCTTGGTTGGGAAGCCAAGCTCGGTATCGACGATATGTGCAAGTCGCTTTGGAATTGGCAGACGAAAAATCCCAAAGGCTACAACTGATTTATGCAAAAGAAATTGTACGACAAATTAGACGGGAAGGACGTTTTCCTTTACACAATCTCGAACGGCGGCATAGAGGTGGATATCTGCGAGGTAGGCGCGAGGATAAACGCGCTTAGAGTACACGGCGTGGATATCGTGCTCGGCTTCAATTCGATTGCCGATTATGCAAAAAGCGGCACTTATGCGGGAGCGACGATAGGCCGCGTCGCAAACAGGATTGCGGACGGAAAGTTTACGCTTGACAGTAAAGAGCACCGACTCAGCACGATTTTCGGTAAATACCACCTGCACGGCGGGATAGAGGGCTTTGACAAAAAGCTGTTTACCGTATTGAGCGCCGAAAACTGCTGTCTTGTGTTGCAGTACGTAAGCGAGGACGGCGAGGAGGGTTATCCCGGACGGATGACGTTCACGGTCAAATTCGGTGTGGTGGACGACGCGCTTATGATTGATTATGCCGCTACATGCGATCGGAACACGCTGTGGTGCCCGACAAATCATATGTATTTTAATTTGGACGGGGAACAAAGCGGAGATTGTAGGAACAATTTGTTGCGCATTAACTCCGATTATTACACGCCGACGGATGATAAACTTTTGCCGACGGGCGAAAAAGCGTCGGTCAAGGGAACGCCGTTCAACTTCAACCGCAAAAAGAGAATAGGCAAGGACTTCGAAAAGAAAGAATTGTTACCCACGCTTGGCTACGACCATAATTATATTTTGAACAGGGAACACTTTGCACACGCCGAAAGCACTGTCACAGGCATAATAATGGACGTTTATACCGATTTGCCGTGCGTGCAGTTGTACACGGCGGGTCAATTGAAAAATGCGACGGGCAAGAGTGGCAAATACGATAAGTGGGCGGGCTTTTGCTTGGAGCCGCAGTATTGCCCGAATGCGATAAACCTTGACGGCTTTGACAAGCCTATACTCAAAAAAGGCGAAGGAAAGACGCATTACATACGCTATCAATTTTCATGAGGACGGAAAGATTATGAACACTCAAGAAAAGCAAATATCCGCTTCGGAGGCCTTGAATAAGCTTAAAGCGGGCAACAAGACGTATATCGATTCGACAAAGAACGTCGGGGATATTTCGCCCGAAATACGCATGTATACCAGCAAGAACGGACAACACCCTTATGCGGTGATTGTCAGCTGTTCGGATTCGCGCGTAATTCCCGAGAGCATTTTCTCGGCAGGTATAGGCGAGCTGTTCGTAATCCGAGTTGCAGGCAACGTAGTCGACAACTTTCAGCTCGGCAGCATCGAGTATGCTGTGGAACATCTTGGAGCGCACCTTGTCGTCGTGCTCGGGCATACGGGATGCGGCGCGGTGGGCGCGGCACACGGTGACAACAGCGGCTATCTAAAGCATATCACTGACGAAATCAAGCGCGCCATCGGCAACGAAACCGACGCAGTCAGAGCAGGCATGCTCAACGTCAACAACAGTGTAGCTAAGGTCAAAAAACTGTTTACAGACGCCGACACACTTGTAATAGGCGCAATGTATCACACCGACAGCGGTGTAGTCGACTTCGATATTTCTTGATTAAAACAAAATATCGGAAGTTGTCGAATGAGTAAGGTTAAATTTATTTTATTAAATATTTTTATATATGTTTTTTGCGCTTTCTTGTGTGTTTTAGGTGTAGTGCATTATTTCGACGATTATGGAAAAGCAGATGCTATTCGCGGTGGCATTATAGTTCAAGCGGAATGGGTTGGAATTCTTCCAAATATGCATAAAGGAGGGACGCCGACAACTTATGATTTAGGGTATGAATATGTTGATGAGAACGGCGTTATATACAGAGGAGAGTGTAGTTTTCGTTTAAGAAGTTATGAAGAAGCGGAATCTTATATGGGCGTGAAAGTCGATATTTATATAGACGGAAAAGGTCATAGCATTCCTGTTTATAAAGCTGAAGATTTTAATCAGAATATGGCATGGATACTGATGGGGCTCGCAATAGGTTTATTCATATGTTATACTGTCGGTCTAATGACTTGGGTAATATACACGCATAGGCGAAAGAATAGATGTTCTGAAAAGAATTTGCAAAGTATTTGAATTGAGTTCCCGACAGTTTTTGCATGGCATTGACTTAACTAAAACGTGAAATCAATTTCAAAATAAGATTTGTAAAGGTGGCGTTACCAAAATCGGGCTTGCTTTATCAGGCAAGCTCGATTTATATTAACAATATATTTATGATTAGCCTAAAATGCTTTACTCGGTAATATCGTATAATAGTAAATTAAAATATGTTGTTAAGCAAAGCATCTACGCATAGCCAAATAAGCAGTACGCAAAGTCAGGCAAAGAAATCTACATACCGCCAATAGATGATACATAGTGTCAAGCAAAATGTCAACATACTGCTTGACAATTCTATTTTATTCGGGTATAATGTTACGGTATGAAAAGTATTACTTGTAATACAAGTAATACCGCAACATATATTGCGAGATTTCTATTATGTCGGTATCGGTAAGTGAAATAGTAAATGTATTAGTGTATTATTCAGACACTTTAAGTATCTGATAATTTGCTTTACAGGTATTATCGGTTATTCTGACGTTAAGCAAATCGGATGAGAACCTACTTTTAATAAAATCATTTTGGAGGGTATTATGGCGAAATTTCCGGAAGGGAAGTATTTGGCTACGGTAAAGATAGGTCCGAAGGGGCAGGTCGTTATTCCAAAAGATGTTCGCGACATGTTCGGGCTGAACTCGGGCGATTCGCTGTTGCTGATGGCGGACAAAGGACAGGGAATAGCATTACAGCCCTATTCGTATGCCGAGGCGTTTTGGAGCGCTGTAAAAGAAGTTAAGGACAGTGACGATAAATAATGAATGCACTTGAAGTGAAAAATCTTACAAAGATTTATCCGAAATTCACTCTCGACAACGTCTGTTTCAACGTAGCTGTCGGGCACATAACGGGTCTGATAGGCCGAAACGGCGCAGGCAAGAGCACCACGCTAAAAGGCATATTAGGTCTGATTTCGACCGACGGCGAGGTTCGCGTATTCGATAAAGCCATGGCGACGGAAGAACAAGTTGTCAAGCAAATGATAGGGTACGTCGGCGGCGGATTCAGATATTATCCGACCAAGACGCTCGAAGCGGTCGGCAAAGTTGTGTCGACATTCTATTCGGACTGGGACGAAAACAGATACAGACAATATCTCAAAGATTTCGCACTCGATCCTACCAAGAAGGTGCACGAACTTTCCGAAGGTATGAAGGTCAAGTTTTCGATAGCGCTTGCCATGTCGCACAATGCGCGTCTACTGATTATGGACGAGCCGACGAGCGGGCTCGATCCGCTCTCGCGCGAAGAGTTTTGCGACATAATCCTTTCGCTCGTGCGCGAAGAGGGCGTGACGGTGTTGTTTTCGACGCATATCACCTCCGATTTGGAGCGCATTGCCGACGATATCGTGTACATCGCCGACGGAAAAATACTGATTGACGAACCGCTCAACGATGTTTTGGCTAAATATTCTATCGCGCATTTTGCGGATATCGAACAGGCGAGAGCTGCTCATGCTATCGGCGTTAAGCCGGTCAAGGACGGTTACGAGGGATTGATACCAAAAGGCGCCGAGCCTATCGGCGCAACCGTTACGCAAGCTACGCTCGACCACATAATGATTCATTTCGAGAGCGCAAAGAAAGAGGGTATTGTATGCTAAAATTACTGAAAAAAGAATTCGCGCTCTGTCTGCATCCGACGGCGATAATATTTTTGTGTTTTGCATTTATAGTTTTTGCGCCCAATTATCCGTACGAAGTGATATTTTTCTTCTCGGGACTGTCGGTGTTCTTCACGTGCTTGATTGCACGCGAGAACGGCGATCTCGCATTCACATGCAGTCTGCCCGTAAAAAAGTCTTTCGTCGCGCTTGCGCGGATATTGATGGTAGTGATTATTCAATGCACATTGTTGGTTATGACGGCGATTGCAATTACAGTCAAGCAATTGACGTTACCCGTCGAAATGCTGATAAACCAAGCCGGTAATTCGGCCAACATAGCTTTGCTCGGTTTCGGCGCGATGATACTCGGTGCATACAATCTGACTTTCTTCTCGCTTCACTTCAAAGACCCGCAAAAAGTAGGGGTGCCGTTTGTAATAGCGTCGGCCGTAGTGTTCGGTTTAATTATTATTCTCATTATTTTGCGCTGGACGGTGCCGTTTTTCATAAACCTCACCGTGCCCGATCCGGAGAATATCGGTGCAAAGATTATTATATTGGCAGTAGGGCTTTGCATCTATGCGGCAACGACTGTGTGCGCCGCGAGGTTGTCTATGAAACGGTTTGAGAATGTAGATTTTTGACGATAGGGAAGCGCTTTATTTCTATATCGATACACGCCACGAACGTCATTACGCGGTCGTGGCGTTTTGTATAGTTTTATCGGAAAATATTTTGTATAATTTTTTGGGCTACTACTTGACAAACGATAATATGCTTGGTATAATTTACGCTGTATATTTAGGTGAAATTTCGGGATTTTTGCGCAAATGGATTATAAGCAGATTACATACGAATTGCAGGATAAGTATCTTTCGCCGTTTGCGTGCAAGGATGCCGACACAAAAGGTCGGCGTTTTCCGCTCGAGCCGTGCCCGATGCGGACGGAATTTCAGCGTGACAGGGACCGTATTATCCACAGCAAGGCGTTCCGCAGGCTTAAGCACAAGACGCAGGTTTTTTTGTCGCCCGAAGGCGATCATTACAGAACGCGATTGACGCACACGCTGGAAGTCAGTCAGATTGCGCGGACGATTGCGCGGTGCCTTCGCCTTAACGAGGATTTGACGGAGGCGATTGCGCTGGGGCACGATCTCGGTCACACGCCTTACGGGCATGCGGGCGAGCGTGCGTTAAATAAGTTTACCGAGTTCTCGCACAACGAGCAAAGCTTGCGCATGGTCGATTATATAGAGAATGACGGCAAGGGCATGAATCTGACGTTCGAGGTGCGCGACGGCATATTCAACCACACTATGAGCGGCAAGTCAGTGACGCTCGAGGGACAGGTGGTTGCCATTTCCGACCGCATAGCGTACATAAATCACGATATAGACGACGCGCTGCGTGCGGGCGTCATCACGGCGGGCGATATACCGAAGAGGTTTAACGACGTATTCGGGGACGCGCACGGCAAACGCATTTCCTCCATGATTTTCGATATAATTAAAGAAAGTTATGGCAAAAATACGGTTGCGCAATCGCCCGAATTCGCTCAAGCGATGAGCGAGCTTAGACAGTTCCTTTTCGACAATGTTTACACATCGCCGCTCGCCAAATCGGAGGAGAAAAAAGCTATCAAAATGATAGAGTATATTTATCTCTATTATTGCGATCACGAGGACGAAATGCCGGCGCAGTTCGTCGGCGGTGACGATACGGTGGAGCGCAGAGTGTGCGACTTTATTTCCACAATGTCGGATAGATATGCGGTGCGATTGTTCGAGAAGATAACCGTACCGGAGAGTTGGTCGAAGTTTTAGCAAACGGGTTGAGAGTAAGTGGACAGGGATTTTTCGGAATTTATATCGCGAGTGCTCGACAGGACGGATATCGTCACGCTCATTTCGCGCTATATCAAGGTCGAAAAGCGCGGCAATACGCACTGGGCGTGCTGTCCGTTTCACCACGAAACACAGCCGTCGTTCGCAATAAACGAGGCCAAGCAGTTTTTCCACTGTTTTGGTTGTAAAGAGAGCGGCAACGCCATCTCCTTCGTCATGAAAATGGAAAACGTCGAGTTTATCGACGCGCTCAAAATGCTCGCCGAGCAGGCGGGCATGGAAATGCCCAAGCTTTCGGGCAACGGCCGCGCCCAAGCGGTGGACAAGAAACGGCGCGAGAGGCTGCACAACCTGATGCGTGACGCGGCGCGGCACTACCACGACAATCTTTCAAGTCCGCGTGCAAAAATTTTTAACGATTATCTTCGGTCAAGGCAGTTGACGGACGGCATGGTCAGGCGGTTCGGGCTGGGAGCGAGCCTCGATTTCCAAGAAATGCTCGAATACCTTTCGTCCAAAGGATATACCTATGACGAGATGCATGCGGCAGGTATTGCCGAAACAAAGGACGGACGGCAATACGACGTGTTCGGCAAGCGGCTGATGTACCCGATAATAGACAATCTCGGCAACGTCGTCGCATTCGGTGGGCGAACGCTCGAAGCGGATGTGCACTTTGCAAAATATCGCAACAGTTCGCAGACCGAAATATTCGACAAATCAAAAGTAATTTACGCCGTCAACCTTCTGAAAAAGCGCAAGGCAAAAGGCCCAATCGACTACGTGATTATGACCGAAGGGTATATGGACGTAATCGCCCTTCACAAGGCAGGGTTTGATACTGCGGTCGCGTCCATGGGCACGGCGCTTACAGTCAAGCAGGCGCGACAGCTCAAGCTGTACAGCGATATCGTCTATATCAGCTACGACGGCGACACTGCCGGACAAAAGGCGACGTTGCGCGGGCTCGATATTCTGCGCGAGACGGGATTAATAGTCAAGGTGGTGCGATTGCCTGACGGACTTGATCCCGACGACATAATCAAGCGCGGCGGGCGCGAGGCGTATCAAAAACTGTTGGATAATGCCGTACCGCTCACAGAGTACAAAATCGACGTGCTAAAATCACGTTACAACCTTGACGACGCCGACCAAAAAGCGATTTTCGCTATGGAAAGCGCAAAAGTAGTCACAGCGCTCGACAATCCGGTCGAGCAAGAACAGTACCTTAGATATGTATCGAAGCTTACGGGGTTTTCGGTGGACGCGCTTGCGCGTCAAGCAAACCTTGCCGCGTCAGAGCTTGCAGAGAGTGCGAGGATAGAAAGACAGCGCGAGGCCGCAAGAGGCGGCAGTACAGACGGAGGGAACAGTGCCCGACCGATAGAATACGATTCGGCGCTTATGTTTTTCCTCTCGAGCATTCTTCAATCGCAAGACTATGTGGACTTCGACCGCGACGTTTCAGACGCTATGCCCGACGGGCGCACACTCAAGCTTTACAGCATTTGCCGCAACAGCCGCATGAAAAATATGGCGGCGTACATTTACGGCAGCGAGGAGTTCGGCGACGAGGACAAGCCGTTATTGGACGAGCTGTTGGACTACAAGTTTATCAAGGGCGACGGCAGAGATAAGTTCGTAGACATAGAAAACATGCTGTATTGTAAAGCACTCGACGCGCAAATCGAGCGTGTAAATGCGCAGTACAAACAAACGGGTGATAAGAATTTTCTGACAAAAGTCGGTGAGCTCACCGCTGAAAAGAACAAAATCAAGAACAGATAGGAGATCGCATGAAAGACAGAAGCAGTAAGAAAAAACAGCAGGTCGTAGAGCCTGTAGCCGAAATCAATGAGGAATACGTTCCGTCCGACGAGGTCAAGGCCGCACTCGACGAATTGCTCGCTTCGGCACAGGACTCGTGCATTGATTACAACAATATGTTGGAAAAACTCGTTGCGCTTGAGGGCGACGCCAACGATATGGATTATGCGCTCAAGTTTTTCGAGGACAACGCCGTAAATATTCTCAAAGACGGCGTGAAAGCCCCAATACTTACTTCGCGCATGAACAACGCTTTGTCCAAGCTCATTGCGCTCGGCAAGTCGCGCGGATACTTAGCCAACGTGGAGATAGGCGAGAAGCTTACCCTCGAATGCGGCGCGGACGCACAGCAGCTCGAAGAAGCGATGCGAATCATCAGAGACAGCGGTATCGAGATTGCCGACGGGCAGGTCAAGCGCGCAGAACTCAAGAATATAGACAGCATGCTCGGCGAGGTCAATACCGACGACCCCGTCAAGGTTTATCTGAAAGATATAGGCAAAATTCCGCTTCTGTCGGCAGAGGAAGAGGGCGAGCTTGCCCGTCTGATGTCCGACGGCGACGAGGACGCGAAAAAGCGTTTGTCCGAGGCCAACCTCCGTCTTGTCGTAGCCATTGCTAAGCGTTACGTCGGGCGCGGAATGCAGTTACTCGACCTTATTCAAGAGGGCAATCTCGGCTTGATGAAGGCGGTGGAAAAGTTTGATTACAAGAAGGGCTTTAGGTTTTCCACTTACGCTACATGGTGGATCAGGCAGGCCATTACGCGCGCAATAGCCGATCAGGCACGCACAATCCGCATTCCCGTACACATGGTGGAAACAATCAACAAGCTGTCGCGCACCAACCGCTTGCTTGCTCAACAATTCGGTCGCGACCCTACGCCCGAAGAGATTGCCAAAGAAATGGGCATACCGCCCGAACGCGTCATGGAGATTCAGCGCATAAGCCAAGACCCCGTTTCGCTCGAAATGCCGGTCGGCGAGGAGGAGGACAGCCATTTGGGCGACTTCCTCGAGGACGAGAAATCGAAAGCGCCCCAGGACTTTGCCGAAGCGGGCATGCTCAAAGAACAGCTTGCGGCGGTATTGAACACTCTCACTCCGCGCGAAGAGATGGTAATCCGACTTCGCTACGGGCTTGACGATGCACACCCGCGCACGCTCGAGGACGTAGGCAAGGAATTCGGCGTTACGCGCGAGCGCATCCGTCAGATTGAAGCGAAGGCGTTGAGAAAGCTCCGTCATCCCAACCGCTCCAAGAAGCTCAAAGATTTTACCGATAGATGACGCGCCTTGACGCAGTTTGCTCGCTTATAATCCCCGCCGGGACAATCGCCGACGTCGGATGCGATCACGGCATAGTCGCGCGGTATCTATCCGATAACAGCGGGCTGTGCGAGCAGGTCATAGCTTCGGATATAAGCGAACAATGCTTAAACAAAGCGAAGGCCGCGCTCGGCGGCAGATGCAATGTGCGCTTCGTGCTGTGCGACGGAATATGTTACGACTGCGACGAGGCGGTAATAGCCGGCATGGGCGGAGTGCTCATAGCCGAGATACTCAAGAAGGCCAAGCCGCTTCCCAATACGCTCGTGCTGTGCCCGCACAGAAACAGCGAAGAGGTGCGAACGGCGTTGACGGAATTAGGCTATTGCATCGAACGAGATATGATTGTCAAAGAGCGCGGGAAGTTCTATTTCGTGCTCCGCGCGTCAAAGGGCGCCGAACACACGCCGTTGACAGAGCTTCAAATACTGTTTGGCAAACATTATGACGAAAAGAACGCAATATTGCAAGAATACCTGACTAAACAATACAATACTTATGCCGTTGCACCCGAGCAAAATAAATTAAAGCTCGATGCGATTAAGGCGGCGATTGCCGCACAAACGCGGTAAAGGAGATATTATGGACGAAAATGTAATGCAAAACCTCAAGAAGCTGATTGATTATCAAAAGAAAGATATTGAGCTTCGAAAGCTTACGGCCATACTCAACAGCGACGAAGCTTTGATTAATATGAACAAGAACAAAAAGGCGTTTGACGACGCCAAGCAGACCTTGTCGGACAGCGAAGAGCAGTCAGGCGAGCTTATAGACATGTTTGCCGAGCTGGAAAAGTATGTCGATGAGAACGAAGCGTTGCTTGCCGAGTTCGAGAATGCCGAGCTTGGCGACGAAACGGAAGAGGCGCTTGCCGAGCGGCTCAAAAAGCTGGAGAGCGTAAGAGCAAAGTTCCAAAACGCCGAGAAGAAAGCTCACGATATCAACGATAAATCGGGGCGAATTTGCCAAACAAGAAACGAAGCTATCAAGACCGGCAAGATTGCCAAGCAGAAATATGCCGACGCTAAGGCTAAGCACAGCGCGCTCGTTTCGTCCAAAGCCGACGAAATGAACAAGCTGAAATCCGACCTCGAACAGCTTGCCAAAACACTCGATAAAGAGTTTTTCGAGGAATACAACAAGCTCGCCGAAGAGAAGAAGTTTCCGCCTGTTGTCATGGCGCGCGGCGATGAGAAAAAAGGTTTGTATAACTGCGGCGGTTGCGGACTCAGCTTGCCGCAGCAGGGCAATGCCCTTCTTAATGATAACGGATGGTGTCGTTGTGACAATTGTCGTCGTATAATAGTAAGAGCGAAGTAGGACATAGAAATGAAGATCAGAAAAGCGATTATACCGTGCGGCGGCATGGGCACAAGGTTTTTACCCATAACCAAGTCGGTGCCCAAAGAGCTTTTGCCGGTAATAGACACGCCGGTGCTTGCTTATATAGTCGAAGAGATAGTAGACAGCGGCATAGACCAGATTATGATTATTCTCGGCAAGGGCAAGGATGCAATCAAAGAATATTTTACGCCGAGCAAAAAGCTTGAAAAAGCGCTCGCTAGCAAACCTAAGCTGCTTGAACTTGTAAAGAATATTAACAGCCGCGCCGAGATTAGATTCGGATTGCAGAGCGAGCCGCGCGGCAGCGGCGACGCCGTTATGCAAGCGCGCGAATTTACTGCCGGCGAGCCGTTTTGCATGTCGAACGGCGACGATCTTATAGTATCGGACGTTCCGGTCACAAAACAGCTTTGCGCCGCGTATGAGCAAAACGAAGGACTTATACTTGGTGTTCAGCGGGTGGCGGAAGAGGAAACCGACAAATACGGTATTATCGTACCAGGCAAAACCGACGGAAGAACCATTTGGTGCGACGGCATTGTGGAAAAGCCCAAGAGCAATCCTCCGTCACGGTATGCCGCGCTCGGTCGGTACGTATTGACTCCCGATGTCTATGAGTATATCGGGCGCACAAAGCCGGTCGGCAACGAAATTCAGCTGACCGACGCCATATGCGCGATGATGAAAGAGGGCAAAGTGTACGCCTATGAGTTTGAAGGCAGGCGATACGATATGGGCGATAAGTTCGGCGCGCTGACGGCGACGGTGGACTTTGCATTGCGGCGCGATGAGTTCAAGGACAAACTGCGCGCATATCTCACACAATTGCTTGGTAATGAGAATTAACGCATTTTGTACAAACGACGCGGTTACCGCACTCAATAGCTGTGACCGCGTCAATTATTGCGGTGATTGTACAACGTCGGACAAGCGCGTATATACGTACGGCTATATTGACGGGCATGGCATTTATATTCCCGACATGCTCGACGAGACGGCGTTCGGCAACGCTTGCGATACAATATTGAACAGCGGGAAAAAGGCGATAGTAAGAGCGGCGTTCGAGCTTGAAGAAACGGGGATAATCGAAGCGCGTTACAAACTTTCGCCAGTTATGCTTTTACACAAAATGGGTGTGCTGGGAAGTTGTACGATAGCGGGCGGCGTGTGCCTTGACAACGACGATCTCGATCTTATGGCCCAAGAAGGGGTAGCGTTGATTGTTACGCCTACCGCTTCCGCAGGCTACGGCCACGGCTTTGCGCCGGTGTGTGCGGCGATATCGCGCGGTATACGGGTGGGCGTCGGTACATTCGACGGCAAGTACAACAGAAAAGCGGATTTGAACAAAGAAATCGAGTTCTTGTATTTGACCGCCAATGCCGAAATGCGCACCGACAATGCAATCTGTAGGGAGACGCTCGACAAGATTTTGGCATTTGAAGCTTAGATACGATGACAAAATTTTGTCGAGAATTACGGCGGAAAGTAGCATAAAACTGTTGACAAATAATAAATAATTTAGTAAAATAATTGACGTTAGCGGTCGTGGCGGAACTGGCAGACGCGCAAGACTAAGGATCTTGTGGGCAACCGTGCAGGTTCAATTCCTGTCGACCGCACCAAACGGGCTATCGCAATAGCGATGGCCCGTTTTCGTGTCGCAGGAATTGAACTCAAGTGGGCGTGAGCGTCAAGAAAACATGCCTGTGGCATGTTTTTAGCGAACGCGCGAGCGGCTATGCCGCGAAGCGAGCGGATTGCCGCAGGCAATACGCACCATTCCTGTCGACCGCACCAAACGGGCTATCGCATTAGCGATGGCCTGTTTTCGTGTCGCAGGAATTGAAGCCGATTTGATTGTCGATGCAAATCGGGTGTTTTTTATGCTACTGATGGTGTATTTAGTTTGACGGCATATCAATCTAACTTCTGATGCGGACGAATTGCAGAGATTTGCATATATATATTTGACATATGTCTAAAATTACTTTATTATATTATTAAGGAGGCTTATCTATGAAATTAGTAAAAAAATTAGCCACACCGATTATTGTAGCTTGTATTGCACTTCTTATCGGGCTTGCTTTCATGATAGTGGGCACTGGCGATACAAGAGTTGTATCCGCAGAACAAACCGACGTCAGCAGATACTATTATAGTCAGTTGACAAACGAGCAAAAAGAAATGTATAAAGCCATGGAGGAAATGGACAGTAAGGGCATTTTCAAAAAGAGTGCCGACTATGACCTTGTGGCAAGCGGTCATGTTACGCAAGACCAGCTTGATGCGTACGCCAACGGAAGCTCGCATATTCTCAACGTGCTCGGCGCGGCGCGCGACGCGTTCTATGCCGACAATGCCGACATATTTTACGTAGATTTTTCCTACCTGTCGCTACGCGTAACGCTTGACGAAAACGGCACGTATCACGCGTGGCTGGGCAACGGCAGAGCGGATACATATTACGTTCAGGGCTTTAACGACGAGGACGACGTCACAGCCGCAATCGAAAAATACGAGACCGCATTGAATAAGGTTGTTGCGGAAGTGAAAAAGGCCGAGCCTTCGGAAGCCGACAAAAAAGACCTTGGGGAAGCCAAGGCTAAGACGGTTGCCCAAATCCGCGCGGCGCATACTTGGATAGCCGAAAATACGGTGTACAAGCTGGAAAAGGACGCGACGGAGGGCAATGCCGGACACGTAAGAACAACGTACGGCGTGTTTGTGTCAAAGGGCAGCTCGGGCAATGGTGAGGCGCTTTGCGAGGGCTATAGCCGCGCGTTCAAGACAATTATGGATAAAATAGGCGTGCCGTGCTTGCTTGTGCAGGGCGTCTACCGTCACACCGAAACACAGCTCGAGCTTCACATGTGGGCGCAAGTCGAAATCGACGGCAAGTGGTACGCGGTCGATCAAACCTTTGACGACCTTAACCCCGCGCAGCTTCCCGACGCCGTCAAAAAAGCCGAAAATGACGAAAAAGCGAATGAAGAGGACGGTGACGAAAGGTTCCGCTCGACATACCGCGAATACAGCGAGGAATACTTCCTTGTAGGTAAGACGGTAATGGATGTTCAGCACACGCCCAGCACGTCTTTTTCGGATTGCGGACACGAATTCACTCAGCCCGAGCTTGACGTATACAGCGTGTACGCTGTCGAATCGTATGCGCACGGCATGATTTACGTAGTTCAAGTCCCCACTGACGCAAAACGCGAATCGACGGACGTTTACCTCAGTTTGCTCATCGACGGCAAGTGGTACGGACAGAAAGAAGCGGCCAAAAAGGGATATTACTTCTTAACACGATACGAAGGCACGTATCTGCCCGAAGAGCTTCTCCGTAGCGGCGCAGTAACGGATTTGACGAGCGCCGACGAGAGCAAGATAAGATATTCCGGCGATACTTGGGGATATATATACGAGTTACATACGGACGGAGAGCTTTACGCCACTACCAATGTAAAAGAGGGCGACGGCTACACGGTACTCGGAGAAATAACGAGAGTCTCCGGCTTCGAGGTGGCGGTAACCACCATTCCTCCGCGCGTATACGATCCGGACCTAATGTTCTCCTATACCAAGGACCAGGCGACGGAAGTATTTACTTATTTGGGCGATACAACAAAGTTTGTCGCACGCACGGGAATTATCGAAACAAAGTATAACGGCAATGCAGATTACTTTCCCGCGCCGCATGTTTTGCGCGCCACGCCCGTACTCAGCGCCAAGCTTGACGTGGGGCAAACCTACGACGTCACAATCGAGTACGATCAGTGGCTTGAATATTTAGACCGCTATGACGAAGAAGATAACTTTATCGGTAAAGATACCGAACTCAAAGCGACCGTATACGGAGTGCGCGCAAACGGCGAAATCCTCAAAGGCACAAATGCCGTGCCCATTTCGGTCATAAAAGACCTCACCTGGGAGCCAGGCGAAAGAGATACGACTAAATTCGGTAAAGTAAGCTTTAAGTTTACGCCGAGCAGATATTTTGCGCACGACAATATTCTGTATATGTTCAACTTCAACCTTCAGGGCGTAGATTCTCACAAACAGGTAAGCTCCGTCAGCTTTGCGGCGGCCAATATTCCGGGGCGCTGTAGTGCCGGACGGCCCGGCTACAATTGGCACGTGTTCGGTCAGCCTTCGCTCATGGAAAACAGCGACCTGTCCATGCAGGGATGGGAGCTGTCCGACGGCACGGACATAAGCGAACTTGAGGGAATGAAAGACCGTCTCGCGCTCGTCGTGACAAAGCCCACACAGCAGCAAGAGGACGAAATCGGCGCGCTCCTCGACAAAGAGGAAGGTTTGGCAGACGGGTTTGAGAGCTTCACCTACAACCTTTCGCTCGCACTTTGCAAATGCATGGTCATCAAGACCGGCGAAAAAGTGCGCGTATCTATCGGCTTCCCCGAGGGGTTTACGTACGACTCCACCTTAGAGGGCGTAATTTTTAAGGCGTATCACTTTATGCGCGACGCGCAAAACCACGTAATCGGCGTGGAGGAGATTGAATGCACGGTAACGCAGTACGGACTGATTATAATGTGCAATTCGTTCAGCCCGTTCGCTATCGTCGCGGTCAAAGGCGATGCTCCGACACAAAACCCCAAAAAGACGGTGATTATTTCGAACACCCCGGGCGGTACCGCGTATTCCGACGGTCAGAATCTGTTTGCTCTCACGGAAGGGCAGGAGCGCTCCGTTACAATTAAGGCGCACGATAATTACGTTATAGAGTCGATTAAGGCTAACGGCCAAGCGGTCAAAGTAACCGACAAGCACAACATGACGTATACAGTCAAATACGACGAGATGACGAATGCGCAAGATATTATTCAAGTCAACTTCGTGCCCGAAAAGGTCAAGCAGGCGGAAGAAGCGCGCGGCGAGAGCATCGTCGTTCAGACGCTCGCAAAGGCCAAGTTCGCAATCGTCAATAAGAACGTTACCGCGATAGAAGGGAAAAAGTTCGTTCTTGATCCCGGCGTAACCGCTTACGGCGACGTAAACCGTTATCAGTGGTATAAGGACGGCGTGGCGCTTGCCGGACAGACGAGCGCGACGCTCA
>JAFLVF010000023.1 GCA_022508425.1 Clostridiales bacterium
ACGAGGCGCGACGGGAGTTTAGTAAAACCTAAATGACCGAGCGCCGAGGAGCACGTAGCCCGTATCACGCGAGACATACGACGTCAGAGGTTACTTTGTTCCGAACAAACGGTCCCCCGCGTCCCCAAGTCCGGGCACAATATACCCGTTCTCATTGAGACCGCGATCCATAACCGCTATATATACCTTTACGTCGGGATGAGATTTTGCGAGCATTTCCACACCCTCGGGCGCGGCGATAATCGACATTTGCCGAATATCCTTGCAACCGCGCTTTTTAAGCATGTCGATTGCGGCGCATGCGCTCCCGCCCGTCGCGAGCATGGGATCGAGCACGATCGCGCGCATATTCTCTACGCCGTCGGGCAGTTTGCAATAGTATTCCTTGGGCTCGAGCGTCTCTTCGTCGCGGTACATGCCGATATGTCCGACCTTGGCCGTGGGAAAGAGTACGTGCACACCCGACACCATGCCAAGCCCTGCGCGTAGCACAGGTATCACTGCCACCGCGTTGTCGGGGACCATTTGCTGGTCGCACGACTCGAGCGGCGTTTTAACCTTGACGGTGTGCGTCGGAATATCGCGGAACGCCTCGTAAGTAAGTAGTACCGTAATCTCTTCGACGAGCTCGCGAAAATCTTTCGTCTTGGTCTCTGCCGAGCGCAACATCGCTATTTTGTGATTGATGAGCGGATGATCGAGCACCGTTACATTATTAGGAAGTTTCATGTTTTTCCCCTTTATCGGTTTTGTACTGCAATACTCAGTCGGTAGTTGCGGCGGCTTCGGCTTCCGCTTGCGTGTTGTCGGCAACGGCTTCTACTTTCTCGCCGCCTTCGACTGCTTCCGCTTTGTCGCCGTTGTTCTTCTTGCTCTTGAGATTGACCAAAACATTGGTAAGTATGCCTAGAATGAGCGAGCAAGCGACCGCAGTGAGCGTCACCTTGCCGATGGTAAGCACAAGGCCGCCCACGCCAGCGATGAGTATGACGCAGACTACAAACAGGTTGCGGTTGTCGCCGAGGTCGACCTTTTGAATCATCTTGAGACCGGACACGGCGATAAAGCCGTAAAGCGCGATGCAAACGCCGCCCATTACGCAGTTGGGTATGCTTGCAAGGAAGAGCGTGAACGGAGCGATGAACGAGATCAGTATCGCCATGCACGCAGTGACGAATATCGTGCGTACCGAGGCGTTGCCGCTGATAGCCACGCAACCGATGGACTCGCCGTATGTGGTGTTGGGGCAACCTCCGAAGAATGCGCCCGCAATCGAGCCTACGCCGTCGCCGAGTAGCGTTCTGTGCAGGCCGGGATCTTTGAGAAGGTCGTGCTCGATAATCGAAGAAATGTTCTTGTGATCGGCAAGGTGTTCTGCGAACACAACGAACGCGACGGGTATGTACGCCACCGCTATCGTTCCGATGTACGCGCCGACATTCGCGCCGCCGTAGCCGTCACCGTTTACGTTAAACGCGGTGAGGAATGCGAAGTTGGGATACCAAGCACTGCTCTGTTTGAGCTGTTGGAAAATATCGAAGTTGATTATGCGCAACGCTTCCGCGCCCTCAATGTAGCTGAAGCCCGTGAATATCGCGGCAAGCGCATAGCCTGCAAGTATGCCGATGATGAAGGGAATCATCTTGAGCATCTTCTTGCCGTACACCGAGCAAGCAATCGTCACGCCGAGCGTGACAAGGCCGCAAAGCAACGCGAGGAACACATTGGCGTACGGAACGCTGACTACGTTGGGAACAATCGTTTCCACGCCGTTTACGACAGCAATCGTTGTGCCGTCGATTATATTGTGCACCGCGCCGCCCTTCATGAGGTCGCCTATTGCGTTGCCGGCGAGCGACAGTCCTATGATTGCAACCGTCGGGCCGATAACGACGGCCGGCATGATCTTGTCAATCCAGCCCGTGCCGACAAACTTGACGACAACGGCGATAACCACGTACACAAGGCCCGCGAACACCGCGCCGATAATCAAGCCGAGATAGCCGAGCGTCATCGACGCCGCGCCGGCAAAGGCCGCGCTCATAGAGCCGAGGAAGGCGAACGAACTACCCAAGAACACCGGGCTACGGAATCGAGTGAACAGCAGGTAAACCATTGTGCCCACACCCGCGCCGAACAACGCCGCAGAAGTAGACATGTTGTGGCCTATTATCATCGGGACGGCTATTGTCGCCGCGAGGATGGCCAGCAGTTGTTGGAAAGCGAACGCGAGCAGCTTTCCGGTCTTAGGCTTGTCTTTTACGCCGTAAGTTAGTTGCATGTTTTTCTCTCCTGTTTTTCTTTTTTTGTAAACTACTTTATTGTCCGCCGTCGGTTTTTGTTTGGTCGCTCTCGTGTGTTTCGGCGGCGTCCGTTGCGGCGACGGCTTCCATCATGTCCGTGTTGTCGATATTTTGTGCGACGGTCTCATTGGCGCGTTTCGGTTTTTTGAACCAGTACAACCAGACCAGAAGCCCTGCCAAAATGGGTATCACTATATCGAACGCGAGGCACAAAAAGAACTGCGTTCTGTATCCGCTCGACTGCGCGACAGAACCGTCGGCCGCCTCGAAGCGCGGATGCTGATGATATGTATACATGCTCGCCGCCGTCGCGTATATCAAATATATCTCGAGCACTGCGAGCGCGCAAAGCGAGGCGATTTTGAGTATTTTGATTGATTTAGCCGATAACTTCATTGATTCACCAACTCAAACTCTACAAATTCGCCGCCCGAATAATAGCCTATAGGCATGGAGCTGACATGCGGCCGCCCGATCTCGTAGCCTTGGAAACGCTTGACCTGTTTCTCGAGGTTGGAGGGCGTCAGCATGCCTTTGGTATCTATCTCGTCGCCGCTTCCCTTAGCCGCCGCATTCCAAAACTCCGCGGCAAAATGCGTGCAGTTGTGGAAAAGCGTCCAGCGGTCGTTGTCGTCGTCGGTCAAGTATTCGTTCATTCTGCGAAGCGCGTCCGTATCTACACCGCGCGTAATAGACTTTCGCTTCACAAACCAGCCTTGATCTATGTAAGTGGGCTCGATATTGTACCAAATCCCACCGTGAGCGTCGAACTCCCATGAAGCTATCGTAACAGTCGTGCCTGCGGCAAGCTCGTAACCCTTGCCGAGAATAATTGTGTCGTCCGAAATATTGGTCACCGAGCAATACGCATGCCCCGCCGCCGCGAGAAGCGGTGCGACCTTGCCGCGCTCCCCCGTTGCGTATACAGTGAGCAAAGCGACCGTGCTGTCGCCGTCCGCGCCGTGCACAACCCTGTCCGATGCTGTGCCGCACCCAACGAGCATAACTGCGCTCAATATCGTAGCGACAGCCACGCTGAAAATAGTTCTTAATTTTTTCATCAACATTGATTATATCAAACACGTACGCATTTGTCAATAATGTATAAGGCAATACTCCAAATATTTTGTAACGCAAAAAACGGCGCGAGTCCAATCGCACCGTTTTGTTTTACGAAAGTATTGATTACGGCTTACTTAAACTTGATTGCGCCGAGTATACGCGTCAATATCGATACGACAAAGTAGCTGGCAAGCACCACCGTCGAAGTGAAGCTGATCTGCGTGAGATTAAGCTTTGCAAGGCCGAGGTTGGGTATGACTAGCATAAACGCGGCGGTAAGCCCGATAGTGCCGAGCATAAGCACCGTTCTGAAAATATTAAACGGCTCGCACTGCTTGAACAGCACCATTATACCGATGCACGTGATGGTGTACACCATCATGCTCGAAAGTTCGGCGTCGGGCATCGGCTGGACGGTGTTTAACGTGTACATCGCCATAATGCCGAGCACGAGCGCTACTCCTCCCGGCACCGCGTGCGATATGACGTTGGCGAGGAAATTACCTCGGATAATGTTCTTGTTTGATTGTAGCGCCAAGAAGAACGACGGAATACCGATGACGCAAATCTCGAGCGTCAATGTATTGTTCGTGCCGAGCGGATAAGATTTTCGGAGCGACAGGAAAATTATCGACAGCACAATCGACATAAACGTCTTCATCAAGAACATGGCCGACGACGCCTGAATGTTGTTTACCACGCGCCGTCCTTCCATAACGACGTCGGGCATGGAAGTAAAGTCGTTGTCAAGCAATACCAAGTGACTGACGTTGCGCGCCGCTTCCGCACCCGACGCCATTGCGACCGAGCAATCGGACTCGCGCATTGCGAGTATGTCGTTTACTCCGTCGCCCGTCATTGCGACGGTGTGCTTCTTGGCCTTGATCGAGCGTATGAGCAACCGCTTTTGTTCTGGCGTCACCCTGCCGAACACCGAATACTTGCTCGCCGCCTCTATTACCTCTTGGTTTGAAAGCCCTTCGAGCGAAACGTACCTTTCCGCGCCCTCTACTCCGACGCGTTTGGCTACCTCGGAAACGGTGATAGGGTTGTCGCCGGAAATGACCTTGATTTCGACGTTGTTCTCCTTAAACCATT
Source organism: Clostridiales bacterium (assembly GCA_022508425.1). GTDB lineage: Bacteria > Bacillota > Clostridia > Christensenellales > Pumilibacteraceae > Anaerocaecibacter. The sequence continues at coordinate 4,464 of JAFLVF010000023.1, forward strand.
TGATAGTGTCGATAGCGTCGTCGCGTATATGGTCCTCGATAACGATAAGGCAGCACGGACGGCGCACGACGGGCAGCTTGTCGCCCACCATGTCCGCGGGGCTGTGCGCCAGCACGAGCACGCGGAAGCCGTTGGCGGCGTTCTCGTTGATAAGCTTCTCTATCCTTACGCCCATATCCTTCAGCACGAATTCGGGCGCGCCGAGCATGTACGTACCGTCGCCCTCGAATGTGACGGCGGACAGCTTGCGCTGCGAGGAGAACGGCATCACCGCCGTCGCTCTCATCGCCTTGCTGTATCCGAAGTAATTGGCAAGCGCAAGCGCGGTCTGGTTGTTGTCGCCCGTTGCCGTCAGCATAGAGCCGATGATCTCGGGTAATGAATTGTTGCTCTCGAAGCCCTTGATCTCTATTACGTTGTTTACCTGCATGGACCCGTCGGTAATAGTGCCCGTCTTATCGAGGCACAACACGTCGACTCGCGCGAGCATTTCGATACAGTACAGGTCCTGAACGAGCGTTTGCTTTCTGCCCAATCTCAACACCGATGCGGCTAGCGCGGTGGAAGTAAGCAAGAACATACCGGCCGGTATCATTCCTATTACCGATCCGGCGGCAGACGTGATTATCTTGTTCCAATCGGCGTAAGTCGCCTTAGCGCCGGCAGGCACGATGTTGCCGTAGTTTGTCCACGTAATCAGCGCGCCTATCGCAATGATAAACGGCGACAAAACTTTGATTATGAGCTTGATGGAGTTCATAAGCTCCGATTTGGGTTTTTTATACTTCTTGGCGTATGAGGTAAGCGTTTCGACATAGTTGGCTTTGCCCACCTTGTCCACCCTTGCCACTACAGAGCCGCTCGAAATAAACGAGCCGCTGTACAGCATATCGCCGGGGCGTTTTTTGACAGGCTCGCTCTCGCCCGTCAGCATGGCCTCGTTAACCTCGCACTCGCCCGACACGACTATGCTGTCAGTGCACACCTGCTTGCCGAGCTCGAATACGATAATATCGTCGAGCACGACGTTGGGCGTGGGAATTACGCACCGCTCGCCGTCGCGTATGACGACTGCGCTCGGCGCGGATACAAGAGACAGTTTATCAATCTTGAGCTTTGACATTATTTCAAGGATAATGCCGATGATGATGTTAGCCGAAATAATGACTATAAAGAAAACCTGGCTGAATCCCGCACCCACTATAATGAGCGCTACCGCCACGGCAAAGCACAGAATATTGAAAAACGTGAAAATATTGTTGACAAAAATATTGAGCCAGCTTTTGCCGCCGTTACGCTTGACATAGTTGTCATAACCCTGCTCGATGCGCTTAGCGGCAAGTTCTTGACTCAATCCACGCTCGGGATTGGGATCGTAACGTTCGGCGGCGGTGAGGTCGATAGACTTGGACGTGCGCTTTTGTCTTCTTTTGCGCCTGACCACGGCCTGCTCGCGGCTTAGCATGTGCTCGTCGATAGTCATCGACTTATGATAATAGCCGGTAATAGGCTCGTCCGTAATGTCGTCGTCGAACAGTGAATTGTCTATCACCGACGGATCGATTTTGGCCGAATACGGGCGCACGACATCGTCGAACGCGCTGTCCTTGGTGACTATGCGGCTCGTCTGTTTTTTCTTGGGCTGTGTCGTCTTCTTGGGCGGGGCCGTCACCTCGTCGGTGATAGGCACGTCCAGACTTACGGTTTCGACAATATTGCCGGCAGACTTTTTCTTCGCCGTCTTTTTCTCGTTTTGTTGCATTAACTTATTATAAAGCGCATTGATGATTTTGTCAAGGTTTTTTTCTAATCTCTGTACTTAACAAGCGCAATCGACAAAATCCACCGCACCAAGTACTCTATAGCCACCGAGATCACCACCGCCACTACGACAAGGGCAATCAGCGTCGCCGTCATGTAATATATCTGCGCGGCGTTCATCAGCATACCGAGACTGTTTGCGGTCTGCATGACTATTTCCGCCGCTATGACTATTTTGATATTAAACGACAGCGCCGTCGCCAGCCCCTCGGGCAACGCTCCCGCCGCCGTCGGCATGACAACATGATAGAATATCCTGACGTTGCCCGCGCCGTTTAGCCTGGCGATTTCGACGAGCTCTTTTGTTACCGTCGCCACTTTCGCCCTCAACGTAGAATACAGCATGGGCGCTATCACTATCACTCCGAGCACAACGGGCGCGACTATCGCCCCCGCCCATATGACAAGCACAAGCGAGACGGCGACGGTCGGTAGTGTGCGTAACGCCGCTACAATCGGCGTGATTATATGCTCCGCGGCGTCGGACACAGAGCTCAAGAAGAATAATACAAAAGCCAACGCCGTCGCCACCGCGTATCCTATCAGACTTCTGACCACCGTTCCGACAAGCCCGACCCAAAACGTTTTGAGTCGGACGACTATCCAAAGCGCGTCAAACGTATCGCCTACCGTCGGCATGATAAGCGGCGTATCTACTATTCGCGCCGCCACCGCCCACACTGCGAACACAAGCGCGATGACGACGATTATATACAGCGTGTTCAGCGCAATTCTCTTGACGGGTTTTGTCAAGCCGTCACCCCGTAAAAGAACCCTTTATCGGGGACACTGCTTAGCACGGGCGCGCCGAGCGGCGTAGTCATCTCGGTCAGTTTGGCAAAGAACACCTCGCACCTGGCCACGCAATCGACCGCGCGCACGGTATCTATGTTACAGCGCGATATCGTATCTTCGCTCATACTGTCGGGGAGCGTGGAATCCGCGCCCGAAATCATGTGAGCTTTGACTGCGGCGACCGCTTCGATCGAATGCGTCTTAGCCCAGTCGTCGCTTGCTTCGAGCGCGGTCAAAAGTTTTTCTATATAATCGGAGCCGACGCTTGTCTTTGCGACGAGACAAGCCTGCGGATAGCTCACGCCGAATATGTCAAGCCATTGCTCCTGCGCGTCCATGACTATCGTCTTGTTCTGTTGCTTTACCGCGGTCGTCGCGGCAGGCTCCGCAAGGAAGGCGTAATCAATACTGCCGTTTCCGAGTAGCGGCAGCAGCGCCTTTCCGTCTGCGCCGTATTGTAACGCCACCTTCCCGTTTACAGCGTCGGAAGAAACCTCGTAATCGATACCCTTCTCGTCGAGCATCATGCGAATGGTCAGATCGGGCACCTGTCCCTGACCGATGACGCCCACGCGTTTCCCGGCGAGATCGTCGAGCGTAACGTCCTCGCCCGCCCCCACGAGATAGAGATTGCCGTGCGTATTGACGGACAGCATCTTTATTCCCACGCCGTCGTTGTACAGCTTGGCGGCGGCGTTTATCGGCATAATGGCAAGGTCTGCTGTGCCATTTGCGACAAACTGCGCTATTGCCGTCGCTTGGACCACGGTAAACTCGGTGTCGTCAAACCCTTTGGACATGAGCGCGGAAACGGCTATCGCCGGCGCGCCGTCGGGCATATACAGCTTGTAGGATGACCCGCTCTTTTTCTCGCCGCACGACATCAGCGGCACGCACGCCGCTACGGTTGCGGCAATCACAGTAGATACAATTCTTTTTTTCATAATTAAACACTCCGTTAAGATAATTTGCTTTACAATTTCCGGAACAGCGCCTTAGCGCTCGCACCGTCGATGCCGCCCAGCCTGCCTGTCAGCGCGTTGACTATATCGTTAGGCGCGTCGAGAACTACGCTTATTACGTTTACGCCGCGCGATCTCATGGGCAGGCCCATGCGCCCCACTATGTGCTCGCCGTAATCGTGGAGCGCGCTGTTCACCTTCTCGACGGCGGCAACGTCCGATACTATTATGCCAATAACGGCAACTCTATTTTCATCCATAACAAAACTCCTCTCGATGTCCGTAGCCGAAAGGAGAAATATGCAACAAGACCGCGCGAAAAATTCCGCACATATATCAGGTATTGCCGCCCTTCACCGTCAGGTGACCCTTTCGACTCAGAACATATTGTACACACATTATATATGATTTTACGGCAATTGTCAAGCGCATTTATTTGATTGCGCTTTTCCGGAAAATATAGTATAATATAAGTGAAAGGCAGAAACGATGAGACGGAATAATCAAGACGTGAGGAAAAGGTATGGCGATATTCGAAAAATTTTTGACCGAAACTATGCCCAAAATAAAGCGACTGAGCGAGCTTGCGGCAGAGAGCACGCTGATTGACGACACTTTCTATAACAAATACGACGTCAAGCGCGGATTGCGCGACCTTAACGGCAAAGGCGTTCTTGCCGGGCTTACCGACATATCCGACATCGTCGGGTTTGAGGAAAATCCGAACGGGAGCTTTAAGCATACGCCGGACGGCAAGCGCATACCCGCCGACGGCAAACTGCGCTACCGCGGCATCGATATAGGCGAAATAGTGAACGGCTTTACAAAAGAACAACGTTTTGGATTCGAAGAGGTCGCATACTTATTATTGTTCGGGTCACTCCCCACAAAAAAAGAATTAACAGGATTTAACGAAATATTGGGCGGGTTCAGAATGTTGCCCCACTCGTTCGTGCGCGACGTAATCATGAAGTCACCGTCGAAGGATATGATGAACGGGTTGGCGCGAAGCGTACTCTTCCTATACTCTTACGACGATAATCCCGACGATATTACACTTCCCAACGTTTTGAGGCAATGCCTTCAGCTGATAGCGCAATTCCCGATTTTGAGCGTATACTCATATCTGGTCAACGAATACTCGCACGGACTTACCAGCCTGATAATACACCGACCGGACAGAACGCTTTCCACCGCCGAAAACATCCTGATGATGATGCGCGACGACGGCAAGTTCACCGAGACCGAAGCACGCGTATTGGACGTAATGCTCGTCCTGCACGCCGAGCACGGCGGCGGCAACAACTCCACATTCTCGACGCACGTACTGACCTCGTCCGGCACCGACACGTACTCGGTGATGGCGGCGGCGCTCGGCTCGCTCAAAGGCCCGCGCCACGGCGGCGCCAACGTCAAGGTAATGCGCATGATGGAAGATATGAAATCGCGAATCAAAGATCGCTCGGACGAATCCATCAAACAATATCTTGCCGATCTGCTCGACAACAAGGCGTTCGACCGTCAAGGTTTGATTTACGGCATGGGGCACGCGGTATACACCATTTCCGATCCGCGAACGCAGGTCGTCAGAAACTTCGTCGAGCGCCTCGCCGCAGAAAAGAATATGAGCGAAGAATTCGAGCTGTACTCGCGCGTGGAAAAGCTCGCGCCCGAAATAATAGCCGACAAGCGCAAGATATACAAGGGGGTCAGCGCCAACGTCGACTTCTACTCGGGACTCGTATATACCATGCTCAACATTCCGCCCGAAATGTTCACCCCCGCGTTTGCTACGGCGCGCATAGTCGGTTGGAGCGCGCACCGCATCGAGGAGCTTGTCAACAAGGGCAAAATCATTCGTCCTAACTACAAATGCGTGTCACAGCGCACTAACTATATCGACCTAAACGACAGATAACAAATTACAGACCGATCGGGTTAATGCCGATCTAAACGGAAACTATGTTTTAGCACAAAAAAATCGGAACGTCACTTATCGTAACGCTCCGATTTATTGTTTGGTCCGATTAATCGAGACGGTGTCCGCAGTTCTTGCAGAATGCCGAGTTGGCGGCGTTCTTAGCTCCGCAGTCGGGGCAGAACGTGACCTCGCCGTCTACATCGTCATGTGCCTGTGCCGCAGGCGCTGCCGCTTCGGCCGGTGCGGCGCCGTCGGACGTAGTCGTTGTAACGACAGTTGTCGTCGTCGTGGTCGTCGTCGCCTCTTCGGCAGGAGCGAATCCGTTCATGCCGTCTGTGCTGTCGTCAACCATCTTCCTATACTTTTGAAGAGGTTTCATGAATGTGAACAGCGTGTCGGCAATTGCAATCAGTATGGTGAGGATTGCGCCGAATACATACCCGCCCGCGAGCTTGGCGCCGACGTATATCGCCGGCTTCTTGATAAGGCTGAGGCTGGGCGCGAGTATAACCATCGAAACAACGGCAAGCGCCGCCGCCGCAAGCGGAATGATTATCTCGACAATTCTGGGCAACCGTCTTACCTGCATGATGATGAGCGTGATAAGCAGCGCTATGGATATCAACAACATGATGAAGTATCCGCCGGCGGCAGTCGCTTCGGCCGCGTTAGCCGCATAGAGATAACGTCCGTTTGTAAGCTTTGCCGCAGGTCCCGTCAAGAGGAATATAGCTACCATCGCAAGCAAGATATTGACGAGCGAGAAGAACGGAAGGGAGCGAACGTCTTTCATCACAAGGAGTGTGAACAGAACGAACGCAAGGTCTACAGCCGCTATGATGAGGGCAAACATTACGCCGAAAGTGACGTTTGCGCCGTAAAGGTTGATCATTGCGTTGTAGAAAAGCATGAACGCAAAGAATATAATCGCGTCGGCTTTGTATACGGAGAAGTCTTTGTTGCGCTTTACGCAAAGAACTATGTTCTTGATAACGAGCGCCAGAGGTAACAAGAAGGCTAAGAACATCAATATGCCCATCAATGCATATCCGCCGTTAGCCCACTCTCCCGCCATGTATGCCCAGTTGGCTTTAATGACGTTGCCGTTGCCGTAGTACGAGAACAAGCTGTAGTACTTGGCCGAGCCGTCGCGAACGGTAATGGAAATCGGCATCGTAAGCAACATAACAGAGCTGACTACGAAAAGCGCGTTGACTATGATGAAGATCAAGAACTTGCCTTTGCCTTTTATGTAATTATCGGCTTTGCCGGCAAATCCCTGCTTTGTCGTCGTCGTAACGGTAGTCGTAGTCGTCGTAGTCGTCGTAGTCGCCGCCGCGACAGGCGCTGCGGTGGGCTCTTCGTCCGCTACGGGCTCTTCTGCCTTTTCTTCGGCCTTGGGCTCTTCGTCCGCTACGGGCTCTTCTGCCTTTTCTTCGGCCTTGGGCTCTTCGACCGCTACAGGCTCTTCAACCTTTTCTTCAACCTTGGGTTCTTCGACTTTGGGCTCTTCTTGCGGTTCCTCGACAGCCGCTACTTCTTCAACGGGCTCTTCTACGGGCTCGGGTTTCTTCGCGGGAGTCTTCTTGGCCGCAGGCTTCTTTGCGGGAGCCTTCTTAGCCGGCGCTTTCTGCGCGGGGGCCTTTTTCTCGACGGGCTCTTCTACTTTTTCCTCGACGACGGGCTCTTCTTTGGGCTCTTCCTTCTTTGCAGGAGCCTTCTTTGCCGTCGTGGACTTAGCCGCCGTCGATTTCGATGCGGGCTTCTTGGTCGAGGTCGACTTAGATGCCGGCTTCTTAGCCGTAGTCGATTTCTTGGCCGGCGTTTTCTTGGCGGCAGGCTCTGCAGACGTCGCAGTCATAGAATTAAGCTGAGACAAAAGCTCGGCCGCTTTCTTAAGCTGTTCGGCAGCGTCGTTGAGCTTTTGCTGATCGGGAGCGCCGCTGTCGGTGGTCTTTTTTGCCATTTTTTCCTCCATAAGTTTTTTTCGTAAGTATGATTATACCACATTCGGAGTTAACAATCAAGACTTTTGGCATTTTTTTTAGTATTTTATTTGCATTTTTTTCGACAAAAAAGGCGCGAAAAGGCATTCGTTCTCTTCGCGCCGAACAGTCAAAACAATGTCTCACCTGTTCCGTTCCACAGTATATCCGTCGTAAGCAACGGTTATCCCAAGCGCACCCGCTTTTGTTTGCATGCCGTCGTAGTCGAGATCGGTGTTGTGCGACAGGTGCGTAACCACTATGTGCGCTCCGTCGTTGAACAGCCCCACCGAGCGCATTATTTCCGCCTGCTCCGCCGCGTCGTACAGCCCCATGTGCCTACCATTGCCGTGTTTTACCGCTCCGTACGTGCAGTCGAGTACGGCTATATCCACCTTCGCCCCCATGTCCTTCAATCTTTCGTAGACGCGCCTGTCGAGAGGGCCTGTATCGTTGAGCAAAACGGCACCGATATTGCCGCGCTCTACGTAATACACGAGGCACTCTTCGGAGACGGTATGTTGTGCGGGCAGGGCGATAATCGTTAAATCGGGCGCTTCTACGCGGTCATACGGGTGCAAAACCCTCAAGTCGATGTTTTTCCCCACCTCTTCTCGCATCTCTCGCGAGCTGTCCGACAGAAACATGTCCTTGACAGAAGAATTACAAAATATCTCTATTTTCTCGCGCGTCAGTTCGTGCGCAAACGGTCCGCCGCGCATGCAAAATTCCTGAGGATAACAGTGGTCCATATGCGCATGTGTGATGAGTACGCGCGATATTGCCGACAGATCGAGCTTGTATCTCAACATATGCATATATGTGTCCATGGGAAAGTCAAACAATATATCGTCGTCGATGAGTATTTGACTGCGCGTCCTGATTTCCTTGCCGCCTTTTTCCTTTGCGCGAGTGCACGTAGGACAGTTGCAAAACACGGCGGGCACGCCCTCTGCCGCAGACGTTCCCAAAAAGGTCAGTTTCATGCCCCTACCCCTTTGCCGCGGGACAACTCTTCGGCGCGCGCGGACAGCGTAATCGTATCCGCCTTCATCACAGGCGTCATCGGAATCTCGTCAATGTATTCTACAATGGTCGGCACGGCGTAATGCGACAGATCGCTTTCTATCTTGTTCTTGACCTCCGCGGCGTCGTGAACTTTACCGGTTAGAAAAAGCGCAATGCGCGTCTTGCCGCCCGCCTTGTACTCGACGGCGCATGCGCCCGTTACTCCGTCAAGATCGAGAGCGGAGCTTTCTATCTCTTTGGGATAGACGCTTATGCCCGAAATCTTGATTATACGCTTCAGTCTTTGCACGAAGTACAGATAGTCGTCCTCGTCTTTGTACCCAAAGTCGCCCGAGCGAACGTATCTCTTGCCGTCGTGCATGAAAAACACCTCGGCGTTAGCTTGCTCGTTGTTGAGATAGCCGTTCATCTGCGTGTCACCCGCTACCGCTATCTCCCCTTTCTCGCCCGACGGCAGAGGCTCTGTCGTGCCCGGCTCGACAATGATTGCGTCGAGATTTGACAGCATGTGTCCCATCGACGTTCTGCGGTTGTACTTGAAATTGTTGACGGCACACACGGTCACCGTTTCGGTCAGGCCGTACCCCTCGTACAGCCGCGCGGTAGCGCCGGCGGCCTCCATCCTCGCATTGAACTCGTCCATCAAGTCTTGGGGGGCGCAGTCGCCGCCGACAAAGCCGACGTAGAGGTTTTTGAGAATGTCGCCGTTAAACTCGGGGCGCTTGAGTAGCGCGCGGAACAAGTTGGGCACGCCTATAATAAAGTGCATTCGGTTTTTGGATAAGAGTTTGACCGTCGTCTTGGGATCGAACTTGGGCATGAGTACGCTCACTCCGCCGTGACTTAATATCGCGTGAATGCCCATCGCAAGCCCGAAGCCGTGGAACATGGGAAGCGCCGCCAGCATATACATTCCCGTTGCTTTATCAGTGCACAGCGCTTCAAGACCGCGGGAAGCAAGCGAATTTATCGCATGGTCGGACAGTTCGATTATCTTGGGCTCGCCACCCGTACCGCCGCTGTGCAAATACACGCTCGTAATCGTGTCATCCGCTTTTGGCGCATATTCAACATGTTTTTTGCCCAGCTTGTCAAACGGTGTGATATTTGTCATATCGCCATTGTACGGCTTGTTTTTGAGATTGAAGAAAAAGCGCATAATGCCGGGGAGCGACCTCGCCGGATGAATGGAAATTATGGGCGTAGTCTTTGCAATTTCGGAGTACTTGTCGAGATTAATCGACAGCGTGATAAGCAGCTTGGATTTAGCCGCGGTCATAAACTTCTTGAGCTGTGCGACGGGCGCGAGTGGGTGCACCATGTGCGCAATCACGCCCAGCTTGTTGAGCGCATAGAAGCAGTACACGCACTCCGGCGTGTTGGGCATACATATAGTCGCGACGTCACCCTCTTGCAACACGGTCGCAAGGCGTTCCGCCGCGTCGTCGATCGAAGAGAACATGGTGTCGTAGGAAAACGACTTGCCCATGTATAACAGTGCGCGGGACTTGCCGTCCTTGTCCCAATAGTTTTTCAGCATTTCGTACATGATTAACTCCGAAAACGGTTAAAAAATCGGTTTATAGCCCAAGCATATGCCGAGAAGCATAATAATGCCTGTAATAACCACCTGGTGCGCGAGATAGAACAACAGCGCATGTCGTCCGACAAATCGGAAAGGTTTGTTCCACTTGCCGTCGAGGACGGGAATGAGCGACCTGCGCGCAGAATACGCCGCCTTGCCGAAATACATGCCCATCAGCACCGCGCCGACGTATGGGAACAGCCCGAACCAGTCGTCACCGTATGCGCGCGTTCCCATTATGTACTCAATCAAATGCGACGAGTCAAACGCTCTATCCCACTCAATTGTCCAAAACTGTTTTGATATTCCGACGGCGATTATCACCGTCCCCAATACAAGCGGAAGATATATATTGAGGAGTTTGTACTTCTTCGTAGCAATGTCGACTGCGGACGCGCACAGGATTGACAGCGCTATACAGTCGAGTATGCCGAAGATTATGCCGTCCTCGAGTATGCCGACATGGCGCAATATCATTGTTGCGCCTGTAAATACCAACGCAACTACGGCAAGCTGTGAGCCGCGCTTGGTGTTGTCGCGCGAAAATGCACAGCTCGTTCCGACGAGAAACAAGAAAATAAATACAAAAATATAATGCGCCCAAAACCTAAATCCAGGGCTGTCGTTATATCCGCTCTTCCAATATGCCGTTGCAAGTGTATAAATCTTGTCCGCAAACGAGTTCATTCCAACCTTGAAGTTTGAAAAGAAATCCCTCGGATGCGAACAGTTGTACATCAAATGATCGAAGCACATGGCGATAACGGCGAGCCCGCGCAGAAAGTCGAGCTCCCACACCCTGTTCCTCTTATCCTTATACAGTGCGCGGTTTCCCATGCCGACATTATACTACTTTTCGAAGATAATGTAAAGAAATTACGCTCTAAAAAATCGCTATTCGTCCCGATTGCCGTTAAACCTCGAGATTAGCACCCAAATATCGGCGGGCGTAACGCCGCTCACGCGCGAGGCCTGCCCTATCGAGAGCGGCTTTGCACTGTTGAGTTTTTCTCTCGCTTCTAGCCGCAATCCGTCCACTGTGCCGTAATCGATATCTGGGCTCAATCGCATATTTTCCAGCCGCGATTTCTCGTGCAATTCTTGATCTTGGCGCTTGAGATAACTGTCGTAGCGGAGTGCGGCGTACACCTCGAGCTTGGCCGACGGCAAAACGCCGTCGAACAATTCGAAATATTTATCGAATAATTCGAGCGTGACGTTGGGGCGCTTCAACGCCTCCTCCGCCGTCATCGTGCGCGCATTCTCCTCCCCGCACGCGACAAACATCTCGGCTGTCTTTTTGCTATCGAGCGAGGTCTTGATCAGCTCTTTACACTTGACGATTTCTCTCTTTTTCTTGTTGAGAAGCTTCAGCCGCGAGCTGTCTATCATGCCGTACGGCACGGCAAGCTCTGTCAGTCTAAGGTCGGCGTTGTCCTGCCTTAGGCTCAAGCGACATTCGGCACGGCCTGTCAACATCCTGTACGGCTCGTCGCTACCGACGGTCACGAGGTCGTCCGCCATTACGCCGATATAGCTGTTGGTCCTGTCGAGGACGAGAGGGTTTAGCCCGCGGATATACGCCGAAGCGTTTATACCGGCAAGCACGCCCTGCGCCGCCGCCTCTTCGTAGCCGCTCGTACCGTTTACCTGCCCCGCGAAGAACAGTCCGGGTATACGCTTTGACATCAGCGTGGGGAAAAGCTCTCTTGCGTCGATACACTCGTATTCTATTGCGTACGCGTCGCGCATGACCTCGACGTTTTCCAAGCCCACAATCGATCTGTACATCTCGCGCTGAACGTCGGGCGGCAGAGACGTGGATATCCCCTGTATATACCATTCGTCGGTACCGGCGCCCTCCGGCTCGAGAAAAAATGCATGGCGCGGCTTGTCCGAAAACCGCACAATCTTGTCCTCTATGGACGGACAATACCGTGCGCCCGTGCCCGTAATAAGGCCGAGCTTGCGCGGAGAATGGGGAATGGCGGCACGCACAATCTCGTGCGTACGCTCGTTTGTATAGCCGAGATAGCACACCGTCGTGTTCTTGGGTTGCTTTTTCGTGACGGCCGAAAAGGTGTACGACACGTCGTCGCCGTACTGAACTTCGAGCTTGGTAAAATCTATCGTCCGCCCGTTCAGCCGCGCGGGCGTACCCGTCTTGAAGCGGCGTAAGCTAAACCCTAAATTTTTGAGCGATGACGCGAGATAATCGCTGCGCGGAAAACTAACCGGTCCGCGGCTTAGTATTGTCTTGCCGCAGATAATGGTGCTGTCCATATACACGCCCGTAGCGATTACGACGGCGCGGCATAAATAGACATTTCCCGTAACGCACTCGACTACAAAATCGTTGCCGCGGCGGGCTATGTTCTTGATCTCGTCTTGACGGACGGTCAGGTTTGGCGCACATTCGAGCGCAGACTTGACAAAAGCGTGATATTTATATTTGTCCTCTTGCGCGCGAAGGCTTCTGACGGCAAGCCCCTTTGACGAATTGAGCATGCGAATCTGCGTCGCGCACTTGTCCGCGGCAACGCCCATAAATCCGCCCAATGCGTCGAGCTCGCGCACCAGGTGCCCCTTGCCCGTACCGCCTATCGACGGATTGCACGCCATATATCCGATATTGTCGAGCGTGATGGACGTAACGAGCGTATGTGCGCCCGTCTTGGACAGGGCCAACGCCGCTTCCACACCGGCATGCCCCGCACCTATTACAACCGCGTCGAAAATAATTTCGTTCATATATTATTTCTCTTTGTTATAAGCTCTGTCGAACGAGATATGAATATTATCGTCAAGTCGTCTTTACGTCAATCCACATGCTGTCGAGATCGGTGTTTCGTTCTATTCCGAAGTCGCGCATAATGGCACAACGGGACAGCACTTCGTCCGAGGGGAACAGCATTTCGATATACATCTGCTTGAATCCGTCGTAATAATCGTCAAAGAAGCCGTCCTCGTCCTCTTCGTAGTATTCCTTGGCGTCCTCCATGACGTCTACTACGGCAATGGACGATCCTAGATAATCGAAGTTTGTGTATGCGTAATCGTACGTATTGATAAACTTGAGGAAGTAGTTTGCCGCCTTAGTGTTTTTTGCATACTTGGGGATAATCCAGCCGTCTATCCAAACATTACTGCCCTCTTTGGGCACGGTGTAATAGAAGTGGTCACCGCCGTCCTCTATCATTATAAGCTCTGGATCGCATGACCAGAAAACACCCAGCCACGCCTCCGTCGTACCCGCGACCATATCCATCTTGCCGTCGTCTACTTCGTACTTATGCGCAACGCGCTTTTGCTTGATCAGCGCGTCCTGCGCAAGGCGAATGCTCTCGTCGCTTACGGTCGAAAAGTACGATATAAGCGTATCCCTGTAATCTTGGCTGTCGTAATTTGTAAAGCCGTTAGTCATCTCGGATAGCTTGTCGGTGTTTGCGTAAATCATAGCGACCGAGTACGCGTCGCGCACGCTGTCTTTCATCAACACGCGCTTTTTGCCCGTCTGTTTTTCCCACTTGTCGCTCCACAACGCTTCCCAGCTGTTGCAAAGCTCACCCAATTCGCTATCGGGATCGATATGGTCCACGTCGTACATTATTCCGACGGTGCCCCAAACGTACGGGGTAAAGTACTCGTTCGTTTCGTCGATAGAATCTCTTATCATTTTGAGAAGCGTATCGTACAACAGACCTTCCTCGGTCATGTCGAAAATTTCGGTATCTACTTTAAGCGCAAGGCCTTCTTTGATCATGCGCTCCGCAATGTAGTCGGACGGACAGACAAGGTCGTAATCGGCGTGTTGAGTTTCTATGCGAGTAAGCATTGTCTCGTTGGTGTCAAACGTGTCATATTTGACGGTTATGTTCTCGCCCGTCTCTTCATAGTACCAAGACTCGAATTCCTCGATAAGCTCCTCGTTAATATAGTCGCCCCAATTGTAAATCTTGATCACATTGCTACGCGGCGTACAGCCTGCAAACGACAACGGCGAAGCGAGCGCTACTACGCCCGCAGTCAATGCAGATACTAACTTCTTCTTGTTCATGCCTTGACTCCTTTGCGGCGCTTTGCGCTGACCACATTGAGCACGATAAGCACCGTGAGAACAGCTACGAACAACACCGACGACAGCGCGCGAAGAGTCGGATCGGCACCGCGCTTGGCGAGCGCGTTATACAGATAAATGGGTATTGTCTCCACACCGCCGTTTATAAACTTACTGATTATAAAGTCGTCGAGCGACAGCGTAAACGCCATGATAAAGCCGCTTATCATACCGGGGAGAAGCTGCGGAACCATAACCGTCACCAGCGAGCGGATAGGCGACGCGCCGAGATCGAGTCCCGCCTCGTAAAGATTAGGGTTGATTTGCGCGAGCCGCGGCGTTACCGATAAAATAACGTACGGCACGGTTATCATGGTATGCGCTATTATAAGCGCCGGCCAGCCGTAACCGAGTTTAATCGCGAGGAAGAACATCATAAACGCAACACCGGTGACTATTTCGGCGTTTTCCATCGTGATATTGGCGATGAAGTGCGCGGCGGATTTTTTCCACTTGCGCATGTAGAATATGCCGACTGCGGCGGTCGTGCCGAGGAAGGTGGCAAGCGTTGCCGATATGAGAGCGAGCAACATAGAATTGCCTAGCGCGCCCATAATCTCCGCGTCGGTAAATAGGTTGGCGTACAGCTCGAACGAGAATCCGCTCCACACGCCGAGCGCCTTGGCGCCTGTAAACGAATATATGATAAGTATGAGAATGGGCACATACATTACGAACAACGCAACGCCGACAAACGCCCAAATCAAAGCCGACTTGACTTGTTTTTTCACAGTACACCTCCCACTTCCGCGTGGCCTTTTGACACCTTATTGGCTATGACCACCGTGATTGCAATCAGCGCAAGCAGTATCAGCGAGTACGCCGAGCCGATGTGCCAGCCGCCGCTGTTTCTAAACCATTGGTCGATGACGTTACCGAACATGTACGTCGAGGTGTCGCCCAAGATATCGGAGATTGCAAATGTAGACACCGTCGGCATAAACACCATCAACACGCCCGACACTATCCCGGGCAACGACAGCGGGAGCGTAACCTTGAACAGCGTGGTAATAGGCGTCGCACCGAGGTCGTATGCGGCCTCTGTGACGTTCTTGTCCATGCCGGACAGCACCGAATACAGCGGTAACAGCATGAACGGGAAAAAATCGTACACCATGCCTACCGTCACCGCCACCCACGCGTTGGAGATATTGAGAATGTGCAAAACAATCTTCATTGCGTAAGTCCTGAGCAGTGAATTTATCCACATGGGCAGGACGAAAAGCATTACGAGAATAGCCTTCTTGTTGAGCATGGACGACGACAGCGCAAGAGCCAAAGGATATGCCAAGAGAAAGCATATCAACGTCGTAATAAGCGCGACAAAGAAGGACCTTCCCACCACCTTCATAATGTTGGGGCGTGAGAAGAAATGAGTAAAGTTGGAAAACGTAAAATGTCCGTTTAGGCCTGTAAAGGCGTAGTACAGCATGATAAACAGCGGCACGACGACGAACACAATGCTCAACGCGAGATACGGCATGGAAAATGCGGTGCGCTTTACGCCGCGGATTTTCCTTTTTCCGGCGCTCTTCGGAACGGACTCGACAACTGCTTCGTCATTCATCTTCGCCGCCCTCCGATTGTGTATTCTCCCGCGTGTTCGCTTCGTCGACTTCCGCAACGCGTTTTACGACGATATCTTTGGGATCTATCTTGATACCTACGCGGTCGCCTATATCCCACTCGTCGGCGGTGTCTATGAAGAACTCGTTGTCATCGTCGGTGTACACCTGAACTTGATAGTACGTACCTTTGTAGAACGTCTGCGTTACGTTAGCGCCTATCACGCCGTCGTCCTCGTCGTCGGTGAGGTCGATTTTGTCAAATGGTATCGCCACGCGCACCTCGTCGTCGATCTCGAGGCCGTCTGTGTTGACGAACTCGAATTCGCCGCCGCAGAACTCGACGGTGTTCTCGTCGGTAACAACTCCTCGGAACTCGTTGATAGTCTTGAGCTTTTTCATGATGTGAATGCCGTTGGGGTCGACGTCGAGATATACGGTGTCGCCGCTCGAATATTCCTGATCGTTTTGAACGGTGAACTCGTAGTTCTCGGCGACTATCTCCGTCTCGTAATACGTTCCCTTGAATACGGTGGAGAGCACCTCGCCCTTGAGCGCGCCCTTCTCTTTGTTGACCTTGATATCCTCGGGACGAATGACGAGGTCGACGTGCTCGTCGCGGTCAAAGCCCTTGTCGAGACAGTCAAACTCGGTGCCGAGGAATTCCACCTTGAAATCGCGCTTCATCGTACCGGACAAAATATTACTCTCTCCTATAAAGTCGGCGACGAATGCGTTGGCCGGCTCGTCGTAGATGTTTTTGGGCGTGCCGTACTGTTGCACCGCACCGTCCGTCATGACGACTATCTTGTCGGACATGGTCAGTGCTTCTTCCTGGTCGTGCGTAACGAAGATGAATGTTATGCCGATGTTCTTGTGCATGGCGGCAAGCTCAAGCTGCATTTCCTTGCGCATCTTGAGGTCGAGCGCGCCGAGCGGCTCGTCTAAGAGCAAAACCTTGGGCTCGCAAACAATGGCACGCGCAATGGCCACGCGCTGCTGCTGTCCGCCCGACAGCCCTGTCACGTCGCGGTGGCCGTACGCTTCGAGGTTTACGAGCTTTAGCACACGCTCCACCTTCTCGGCTATTTCATCCTTAGTGAATTTTCTGTAGACGGGCCGACCTTTCTTATCGAACTCGCCCGTCGGTATCTTCTTGAGTTTAAGCCCGAACGCAATGTTCTTGAAAACATTGAGATGGGGAAACAGCGCGTACTTTTGAAAGACGGTGTTTATCGGGCGCAAGTGCGGCGGAACGGTGGTTACGTCCTGCTTTTCGAGAAAAATCGTGCCTTTGGTCGGCATCTCGAAGCCCGCAATCATGCGAAGAAGCGTTGTCTTGCCGCAACCCGACGGGCCGAGCAGCGTGACGAACTCGCCGCGTCTTACGGCAAGGTTTACGTCGTCGACGACGGTGATGCCGTCGAAAACCTTGCTGACGTTCTTGATCTCGATAATGTTATCGAACTTTTCCTTTTGTACTGCCATTTTATCTCCTTATAGATAAATAGGTATTGTTATATCGCTAAAAGGACGGCGGGCACGAAACCCACACCACCTTGCACGGCGTTTTGCCCGAATTGATTATGTAATGCTTGCGGTCGGACGAGAAATAGAACGTCTCACCCTCATGCACCACCTCCGACCTATTCCCTACGCACAGCGTGATTTCGCCGGAAAGGACAAGCCCGAATTCCTCCCCTTCGTGCGGGAAATCGTCATCTGTCTTAGCGCCGGGCTCGAGCTCGACGGTGATGGGCTCCATCATGTTCTTCTGCGCCGTCGGCACTATCCAGGTCGTCTTGGTGCCGTTATAGTCGCTGACGAAGAAGTCATCCGCGCCGAACACTATCTGCTCGTCGCCGCTGTCCGAGAAGAACGCGCTCAAAGTCGTACCGAGCAAAGTCAGTATGTCGATGAGCGTTGCAATGGACGGCGAAGTGAGGTCGTTTTCGAGCTGGCTGATAAAGCCCTTACTTAGCTCCGCGCGGTCGGCAAGTTCCTCTTGAGTAAGACCGTTCTTCAATCTTAAATCGCGTATCTTCGCGCCTATCGTGTATTCGTTTTGCTTGTTGTCGTTATTCATACACTCTTTGTTAATTTTGTTTAAACTTTTTGTTTAGTTTTATTAAACCGATTGATTATATAATACATATGTCGGTTTGTCAAATGTTTTATAGGCATTACGGCTATATTTTTTAATTTTTTTCACGCAAAAACGGCGCGGCATATTTGTCGCGCCGTTTTGGAATGTAATGATTTTGCGTCACCATTGGAAGTCGCCGCTCTGACGGCGTAGGCGCGCGTCAGACGGGCAAGCAGCCAAATGCTGCGCGACGTATGGGG
>JAFLVF010000024.1 GCA_022508425.1 Clostridiales bacterium
TTGTGCGCGAGTTTGCGCATAATACGCCCATCGTTTTGGCAGAGGGCGATAAAATATGTTCCGTGTCACACACGGTTATATTAAGATAAAGGATTAAATTTTGGAGGTAAAATAATCATGGGAAACAAATTTCTTTTCAAGTTTCTTTTGACGGGTGCTTTGGTTGTAGCGGCGGTACTGTGGATTTTGCAGGTAAGCGGCGTTATCGAGTGGTTTTCGGGTTGGATTGCGATAGCGATTGTGTCCGGTGCTGCAGGCGTTGCGCTCATTTTGAGGGGTATTTTTGAAAAGACGAACGCGTTGGGGCTGAAAAAGATCAATATAATTTTGGGAGCGGGATTTCTTGTTATCGCGCTGCTTATGGTAGTAAATATCTTCGCGATCAAAAACGAACTTGTTGTTCCCATTATCGCGCTTATCGGTGCGGTGGCTTTACTGCTCGGAGTCTTTGTCACGGGTGGAAAAAGCTCGGATACCGGCGACAATCAAAAGGCGGGATACAAAAATTACTATGAGCGTAAAGCCGAAGAAGAGAAGAAAAAGAAAGATAACGACTAACGCAAAGAGAGAAGACCTTGTGAGATCAGGGTCTTTTTCTTTGAAAATCTCTTGCGATGTGATATAATAAAGTCAATCACAATTACGAAAAGGACGATAGCTTACGAAGAAATGTAACGAAATCCGAAAATCAATCTGTGATTGTGTTATCATATAACCAATCACAATTACGAAAAGGACGATAACTTATGAAAAAATGTAATGAAATCCAAAAATCAATCTGTGATTGTGATATAATATACACATGAATGACGGCGTCGTTTTAGGAAGATTTGCGCCCACGCCGAGCGGGTTTATGCACTCGGGTAATTTGCTTTGCGCAATGCTTGCATACCTATCCGCCAAGAGCAAGGGCGGCAAGTTTATCATACGCATAGAGGACCTTGACGCGCTTCGCTGTCCGCGTTCCGCCGCGATCGATATTATCGACACGCTTGAAACAATAGGGATAAAGAGCGACGAGAAAATCGTTTGGCAGAGCGAGCGCACGGCCGCCTACGCGGCGGCGGAAAAAGCGTTGTCGCGCGTGGCGGAAGTTTACCCGTGCTACTGCTCTCGAGCCGATTTGCACGCGCCGCAAATAAAAAGACTGCCCGACGGCGGTATACTGTATCCCAAAACTTGCAAGCGGCTCTCCGACGTGCAAAGGGCGGCCATGAATAGGGCGAGCGCGCAACGGATTTCCGTCCCCGACGAAGTCATTACTTTTAATGACGGAATATGCGGTGAGCAGAGCCAAAACCTTGCCTCTTGTTGCGGGGATTTTATTTTGCGTCGTAGCGACGGCGTATACGCGTATCAGCTTGCGGTTGTGGTGGACGACGGGGAAAGCGGAGTGACAGAGGTTGTGCGCGGCGCAGACCTGCTGTATGACACGCCGCGGCAAATATACCTGTATCGGCTGTTGGGGCTGCCCACGCCTAAGTATTTCCACTTTCCGCTCGTATGCGACGCAACGGGCAGAAAGTTGAGCAAGAGCGAAGGGGACAGCGCGAAGCGGCTGCTTAAGACGTTTTCCGCGCACCGTATAGTAGGCGAGCTTGCCTTTGCCGCAGGCATAATACCCGAGCCGCGCCCGACGGGCATTGACGAGCTTATTCCGCTGTTTTCGGTGGACAGAATCCCGCGCGACAGAATTTTGCTGCCGGAAAGTTTTACCGAATAAATCCGTTTTATTTCCGTGATACGAGAATGTATGAATGCCGTGGATACGGTCGGCGAACAACCGCAAATATTAAGGCCTTGTGAAAACAGGGTCTTTTTTTGTTAGTTAAAATAACTTCACAGGACGGCTCCCGATTCCGTCGGAAAGCGCGCATAGCGCGCCGTTGCGCCGGCCGTGTTGCGGGGCAGTCGAATTGGTCGTCGTTGTAAATTCGCTCTTGCAAGCAAGCAAATTTACTCATCGAATCAAGGTCAAAACAGTATACTTTTGTCACCGAACATGTTATAATATTTAGGCTTAGAACAAGAATATAGGGAAGCACAATGATCAACGTACAAAACGTAAAACTTCAGTTCGGCACGCGTGTGCTGTTTGAGAACGTCAACCTAAAGTTTGTCGACGGCAATTGCTACGGCATAATCGGCGCGAACGGCGCGGGCAAGTCGACTTTTCTCAAGCTGTTGTCAGGCAAGATAGAGCCGAGCAAGGGCGATATTTCTATCGGCAAGGGCGAGAGATTGTCGGTGCTCGAACAAAACCAGAACGCCTATGACGAATACACGGTGCGCGAGGCTGTCATTTGCGGCCACCACGAGCTTGAAGATATCAGAGTCAAGCGCGAGGCGCTGTACTCCAAGGCCGACTTCACCGAAGAGGACGGCAATCTCGCCGCAGAGCTTGAGACGCGTTACGGTGAGCTCGGCGGGTACGAGGCTGAAATCAACGCCGAGAGCTTGCTCAACAATATCGGCATAGACCAAGCGTTGTTTGACGTGCCGATGGCAGACATCGAGCCCAAGATCAAGGTCAAGGTGCTGATAGCGCAGTGTCTGTTCGGCGATCCCGACATATTGCTCCTTGACGAGCCCACCAACAACCTCGATATCAAGACGGTCAGGTGGCTTCAGGAATACCTAAAGACGCTAGAGGATGCGACGGTCATAATCGTTTCGCACAACCGTCACTTCCTCAACCAGGTGTGCACGCACATTTGCGACGTCGATTACAATGCAATCAACCTCTTTGTCGGCAACTACGATTTCTGGTACGAGTCGTCACAGCTCATACTTCGCCAACAGAGAGAGGCAAACAAGAAAGCGGAAGCGCGCATGAAAGAGCTTCGCGAGTTTATCGCGCGTTTCTCGGCCAATGCGAGTAAGTCCAAGCAGGCGACAAGCCGCAAGCGCGAGCTCGACAAGATAGTCATCGAGGACATTAAGCCGTCGTCGCGCAAGTATCCGTATATCGATTACAAGTTCGAGCGCGACCCCGGCAACGACATTCTGCGCGTAGAGAAGCTTACCAAAGCGGGGTATTTCGAGAACATCACTTTCACGGTCGGGCGCGACGACAAGATAGGCTTTCTTGCAGACGAGCAACGTTCGGTAGCGGCATTGTTCGATTGTATATTCGGCGACGATACGCCCGATTCCGGCAGGGTTATTTGGGGCAAGAACATCAAGCCCGCGTACATGCCGCAAAACTACGACAAATACTTCGACGGGTGCAGTCTTTCGCTTGTCAAGTGGATAGATCAATGGTCGGAAAACCATGAGCAGGAATACTTGCGTTCGTGGCTCGGTCGGCTGTTGTTCTCGGGCGACGAGGCGCTAAAGAGTGCGGGAGTGCTGTCTGGCGGCGAGAAGGCGCGGTGCATGCTCGCGCGCATGATGTTGCTTTCGCCAAACTTCCTCATATTCGACGAGCCGACCAACCACCTCGATCTTGAGAGCATAACATCGCTCAACAAAGGTATGCTCAACTTCAAGGGGCCCGAATTGTTTATCACCGCCGACGAGGAAATCATGTCGTCGGTGGCCAACCGCATCATCGTCATCGAGAACGGGGCAAAAGCCTTCGACCGTCCCGTCACTTACGACGAATACATTTCCACACTGTAAATTTAGCGCGCCTGTTTAGTTGACGAAAGCGCGGCAAAAGGATATAATAGGGTTATGATTGACGTAGCTGTGAACGGAATAGTATTGCGCACCAAGTCCAAGGCGTTGAATGATCTCGGAACGATTAACGTCCTCGGTAAAACGCTCGAGCAGTGGGCGGGTGCGGCGATAGGCGCGCCGTACAAGGCGGTCGAGTGTTCGCCCGTCGTCAATATGGCGGAGCGCGTCAGGGACGCTATCGACCGCAAGAAGCCGACGACGGTCGTGCTGTTTTGCGACACGCCGCTCGTCTCGCATAACACCGTTGCTGCGGCGGTCAAAGAGCTTGAGAGCGGCGCCGAAAAAGCGCTTAAGCTTCCGCGCGGCTATGTTTTCCGCACAGATTATCTGTTTGAAATAGAATCGTTATTCTTCCACAACACGACGGCCGACAAAGAGTTCGATACGGTTACGGACAGCGAGTCGCTGTCGCGCGTAACCGAAGTTTTGCGGCGGCGCATACTGCGCTTCCACTCGGACGGCGGAGTGGTGATACCCAGCTTCGAGCATACGACGATAGACTGCGACGCCGTCATCATGCGCGGCGCTGTTATCGAGCCGTACAACTTTATCAAGGGCAAAACGGTCATAAAAGAAAACGCCCACATCATGCCCGGCAATTACATCGAAAACTGCGTCATCGGCGCGGGTGCGCGCGTAGACAGTTCTCGGCTGTACAACAGCTGTGTAGGCGACGGCACGACAGTCGGGCCGTTCGCGTACATAAGGCCGGATTCGGTGATCGGCGCGCATTGCAGGATAGGCGATTTCGTCGAGCTCAAGAGTTGCGTAATAGGCAATAATACCAAGGTCAGCCACCTGACGTATATCGGCGACGCCGAGCTCGGGGAAGAGTGTAACGTCGGTTGCGGCGTTGTTTTTGCCAACTATGACGGTAAGAACAAATACAAGTCGGTCGTCGGCAACCGCGTGTTTATAGGCTCCAACGCCAATATCGTCGCGCCCGTCGAGATATCGGACAGATCGTTTATCGCCGCGGGCTCGACCATAACGAAATCCGTTCCGTCGAGCGCGCTCGCCATTGCTCGTGCAAGGCAGTCCATCATACCTAATTGGAGCGGAAACATGTACGCTCCGCCCATACCCGAAGCGCCCGTTCAACCGACGTACAACGTCGTACAGTATTCGGACGGAATCATCGACGGCTCGGCGTCGGACAATGTCAACAGCACCGACGAAACGAAAGACTGAACAAAACACGTACTTTAACTCTTTTGGAGGATTCAAATGATAGCTCACGGCAACAAGATCAAGCTGTTTTGCGGCAACTCGTGCAAGGCCCTTGCCGCCTCGATAGCGTCGCGGCTGAAAATGCGCCTGTCCGATTGCGAGGTCGGCAAGTTCAGCGACGGCGAGGTTTCCGTCTTTATAGGCGAGTCGGTGCGCGGTTGCGACGTGTTCGTAATACAGTCGACGTCCATACCTACCAACGACAATCTCATGGAGCTTCTCGTCATGATCGACGCGCTAAAGCGCGCCTCGGCGGGCAGAATCACGGCGGTCATTCCGTACTTCGGCTATGCGCGTCAGGACAGAAAGGCGCGCGCTCGCGACCCCATCACCGCCAAGCTTGTAGCCGATCTTATCACAACGGCAGGCGCGGACAGAGTGCTGACAATGGATCTTCATGCCGCGCAGATACAGGGATTTTTCAGTATTCCCGTCGATCACCTCTTGGGCGTGCCTATCTTGGCAAAGGCGATTGCCAACGAGGCGTTTATCAAAGAAGCGGGCGACGACCTCGTCGTAGTTTCGCCCGACGTCGGCTCGGTCGGACGTGCGAGGCAGATGGCACAAAAGCTGAACAAAACGCTCGCCATAGTCGATAAGCGCCGCCCCAAGGCAAACGTCATGGAGGTCATGAACATCATCGGCGACGTCAAGGGCAAGCGCTGTCTCATCGTCGACGACATGATAGACACCGCCGGAACTATCACACAGGGCGCGAAAGCGCTCGTCGAAGTGGGCGGCGCGTCAGACGTGTACGCGTGCTGCACGCACCCCGTGCTCTCGGGGCCCGCTATCGAAAGGATACAGAATTCGGTGATAGAGAAACTATTTATTCTCGACACGATCGAGCTCCCCGAAGAAAAGAAAATGGACAAGCTCATCACCGTCACCGTCGCGCCCATATTCGCCGAAGCTATCGCGGCGATATTCGCAGATTTGCCCGTATCCAAGCTGTACGACTAAATATCGATAAACAAATAGACTCGTGAAAAAAGCGCGAGTCTATTTTTTTGTGCATATTGACATAAAAGCGTTGAAGTGTTATCATATATTATATACTTAATACCATTGAATAGAAAGGAGGCACGGTAATGAAAAAAAGCCGAATATTGACAGTGATTTTGGTCATAGCTATGACGCTGTTGTGTGCTTTCGCGCTGTTCGCCTGTGGTGACAAGGGCGGCAGCGGCGGCGGAAAAGAGCCGGGACCTAGCGGCGGAGGTGACGGCGGACACGATCACGTATTTTTGAACTATGTGTACAACAACGACGCTACGTGCGGCAAAGCGGGCACCGAGACGGCGAAGTGTGAAATGTGCGACGAGGAAGACACTCGGACAAGCGCGTCGCACCCCGCGACGGGCGAGCATGAATTTGAAAATTACGTATATGACAATAACGCGACGTGTGCTAAAGCGGGCACCGATACGGCCAAGTGCGAAAATTGTAACGAGAAAGATACGATAACGAGCGTAGCGCATCCGGCGACCGGCAACCACACCTTTGAAAACTACGTGTACGACAACAACGCTACGTGTGTTGCCGACGGCACCGAGACCGCCAAGTGCAAGAACTGCGACGAGACCGATACTCGAAAGAGCGCAGATCACCTCGCGCCCGGACCGCACAAGTACACCGATTACATCTGCGACTATTGCTACGAGCTCAATCCCGACGCGCCTTACACGACAGGATTGAATTATTCCGCGTTATATGACGACGGTGAAATTGTCGGCTACAGCGTGGCTAAGGGTAGCGCCGGAAACAACAAGTACATAAAGATTCCCGCTGAGTATGAGGATAAGCCGGTGATTGAAATTGCGCGTAATGCGTTCTACGATTGTCCGAGCATAATCAGTGTAGAGATGCCCGACGGCGTGACTGTTATCGGCGAGTGTGCATTCTTTTACTGCACAGGCTTGAAGCGCGTAAATATCCCGAGCAATGTTACGAGTATCGATGACAAAGCGTTTTATGTATGCAGAAGCTTGATAAGCATAGATATACCTAACAGCGTTACAAGCATCGGACGGACTGTATTAGGTTCGTGCGAGAGCTTGGAGAGCATTACGGTGCATAGCGACAATTTGTATTTCCGCGTCGACGGCAACTGCTTGATAGACATTGAGGCGAAGGTGTTGTTAGCGTCATGCAATCACGACGTAGCTATACCCGATGACGGAAGCGTTGAGATTATCGGCGGGAACGCATTTGCCAGAAACTTCGATATGACGAGCTTTACGATACCGTATGGCGTGCTCGAAATCGAGACGGAAGCATTCTCCGCGTGCGAAAATTTGACGCGTGTAGTGTTGCCCGACGGACTGTTGGTTATAGGCGACCTTGCCTTTAACGGCTGCGATGAGTTAGAGGATATCAATATACCGAATACTGTGATCAGAATCGGTTCCAATGCATTCGGCAGCTGCGACAAGCTGATGGAAAATGACGGCGGAGTCAACTATGTGGGGCGTTGGGCTGTCTCAAGCTATGCCTCGATTGTTACGGCCGAATTGCGCAGCAATACGATTGCCATTGCCGACAGAGCGTTTTGGAACGGAAAATATTTGGAAAGCGTAACGATGGGCAACTTGGTGGAGCGGATAGGCGAGGGCGCCTTCCTCGGCTGCTCAAGCTTGGAGTCGGTGACATTGTCGCTCAACCTTATCGAAATTGCCGACAGCACATTCGAAGGCTGCTATAAATTGGTTGACGTGACGATACCTGTAAATGTCACAGCAATCGGAGAGAGCGCATTCAGAGATTGCTTTGCCTTGCCCAGTATAAACATTCCGAGTGCAGTTTATTATATCGGTCGGTATGCTTTTCTCAGCTGCAACAAATTGACCTCGGCGGTATTTGAGGAGCGAAACGGCTGGAAGGCCGGCATCAACTCAATTATGAGCAGCAATATACTCAACGCTTCAACCGCAGCCAATCTGTTGCGCGAAACATATTACAATGTAGAATGGTTGCGCACCGCATAACGTAAGTAAACAAAACGGCGAGCCGATTTTCGGTTCGCCGTTTTGTGTTGCGGTAATATAATTTTTGCGGTTACAGGTTTTCGGGCGGATTTTCGTGCTGTTTTAGGTATTTTTCTTTTGTGGCTTCGCCGCCGCGCAGGTGGCGGACGGACAGGTTGAAATCTATAATTTGTCTTACTTTTTGATACATTTCGGGGTTTATGTCCTCGAGCTTTTCGGTCATGTATTTATGTACCGTAGATTTTCCAACGCCGAACTCCGCGCCCGCGTCGCGCACCGTGCATTTCGTGTTTATTATGTAGCTTGCGATTTGCGTTATTAGTATTGATTTGTCGACCATAATGTGCCCCTTTTTGGGGTTAAGAAGCGCGCCCTTAACCCAATGTTCTACATTGTATGGGACATTTCGACAGGATATGCCTTATTTACAGTTTTTGCGCGGGGCAGTCAATAAAGCGGTAATTCGCTTGACTATTGGGTTTTATTGGTGTAGACTATAAATGTCAAAAAGTAAACATTACAAGGAGAACATTATGCCTAAAGAGTATATCATGACAGCTTCGGGAAAGCGCGAGCTCGAGGAGCGTTTGGAACATATTAAAATGGTGGAAATGCCCGCCGTTGTCGAAGAAATCGCCAAGGCGCGCGCGCAGGGCGACTTGTCCGAAAACGCAGAATACACGATCGCGCGCGAGGAGCAGGCCAAGCTTCAAGAGGAAATCGACAATATCAACGAGAAGCTCTCCAACGCGAAGATTCTCGAAGAGAGCGATATCGACGACGACGTCGTTTCCATCGGTTGTATGGTGGACGTCATCGAAGCGGACGTCGTCGACGGCATGGAAGAAACCGTTTATGCGGGGCTTACGCGCACCGATATAATCGAGGGATTTCTCACCAAGATGTCAGTAATCGATATGCGCTTCAACCGCAACGGTTTGGATATACTCAAAGACCTGACCGACGATGACTACAAAGCGGCGGGAGCGGAGTTGCTTGCGAGCAAGCGTTATACCAAAGATCAGCTTCTTGACAAGGGTTTTGCGGAAGCCGATCTCGACGTAAAAGTCAAGGGCAAGGGCAAGGTCAAAATCGACAAGCAAAAGTGCGCAGGGCTCCGCTCGTACACGATAGTCGGCTCGCACGAAGCCGACGCGCTCAACGGTAAGATATCCAACGAGTCGCGTGTGGGCTCGGCGCTTATGGGCAAAGAGGAAGGCGCTGTCGTCATGGTAGGCGACCTTTTGTTCAAGGTCGTCGGTATTGTAATCGACAAAAAGTCGCTCAAGAAATAATCGGTATAAATTCACTATGGCAGACGAAATAAATAACAACGAAAACGAGATCGATCTCAACGCGCTGAAGGCGGTGCGCTTGGCTAAGCTCGACGAGCTCGTAAAAGCGGGAGAGGATCCATTCAGGCTTACCAAGTTCGACGTAACTCACCACGCGTCCGATATTACGTCCGATCCGCAAGAGGGCATGCATGTTTCCATCGCCGGTCGGCTGATGAGCAAACGCATTATGGGCAAGGCGAGCTTTGCGCACATGCTCGATCGGTCGGGGCAGATTCAGATTTACGTCAAGCGCGATAATCTCGGCGAAGAGAAGTACGACTTTTTCAAAAAGCAGCTCGATATAGGCGACATCATAGGCGTCGTCGGCGACGTTTTTGTAACGCACCGCGGCGAGGTCTCTGTGTCGGTCACGGAGCTTACGCTCTTGTCTAAATCGCTGAGCGTTTTGCCCGAGAAATGGCACGGGCTAAAGGATAACGATTTGCGTTACCGCAGGCGTTATCTCGATTTGATATGCAATCCCGAGGTCAAGGACACATTCGTCAAGCGCGGCAAGATAATTACGGCTATCCGTAACTATCTCGACGGCGAAAGCTTTATCGAGGTGGAAACGCCCATACTCAACACAGTGGCGGGCGGCGCGGCGGCACGGCCGTTCGTCACGCACCACAACACGCTGAACCTCGACATGTTCATGCGCATTGCGCCCGAGCTGTATCTCAAACGGTTGATTGTCGGCGGGCTCGAGCGCGTGTATGAGCTTGGAAGAAACTTCCGCAACGAGGGTATGGATATCAAGCATAACCCCGAATTCACCATGCTCGAATTATATCAAGCATACGGCGATTATACCGATATGATGACGCGCGTCGAGGATATTTATACTGTTGCGGCGCATGCGGCGGGCTTGGGCGACAAAATCACATATCAGGGCAGGGAAATCGATATCTCGCGGCCGTGGCGCAGAGTGACCATGCGCGACATCGTCAAGGAAGTGACGGGCGTAGACTTTATGGCGCTGACCGACGCGCAAGCGCGCAAGAAGATAGTAGAGCTCGGCCTGGAGCTCGAGGGCGACAAGAACAATGCGGAGTGCATGTACGTCGCGTTCGACAAGCTTGTAGAGGCCACGCTCATACAGCCGACTTTCGTTACGGGATATCCCATAGAGGTTTCGCCGCTTGCAAAGCGGTCGGACGACGGGCTGACCTATAGATTCGAGTTCTTTATCAACGGCTGGGAGGGCGGCAACGCATACTCCGAGCTCAACGACCCCATAGATCAGGCCGGGCGGTTTGAATTACAGCGCAAGATGGCAAAGCGCGGCGACGAGGAAGCTCAAGCCGCCGACGACGACTTTGTGGAAGCGCTCGAATACGGCATGCCCCCTACGGGCGGATTGGGCGTCGGCATAGACCGGCTTGTCATGCTGATGACGGACAGCGCGTCCATTCGCGACGTCATACTGTTCCCGACGATGAAACCGCGTAGCAAAAAGTAAATGAGCATATCCTCCCGCATGCGCGAATACGCTTCGCGACAAACGCTTAGACTTCACACGCCCGGGCACAAGGGTAAATCGGACGAGCTCGATATCACCGAGCTAAGCGACGGCACGTTCCCTGCGCAAGCGATTGCCCAAGCGGAAGAGAAAATATCCGAAGTTTACGGCGCCAAGCATGCGCACCTGTTGTGCGGAGGAAGCTCGCAGGGCGTAAAAGCGTCCGTGTATTTCGCAGGCAGCGACGGCATTGCGGATATCAATTCGCACCGCTCCGTTCTCGACGGGTTTAAGCTCGCGGGTAAGAATTGTAAGTCGGTAGGAAAGCGTGGCATGCGCCCAATCACGGCGTGCGACATTTCGGGCGCGCTCGACGATAAAATCAAAACGGTGGTCGTCACGTCGCCGACATATTACGGATTTTGTGCCGACATCGGCGAAATACGCGCGCTGTGCGATAAATACGGACTTACGCTGATTGTAGACGGCGCGCACGGCGCGCACTTCGGATTCGGCGAACACTTACCAAAGAGCTTCGCGCATATTCCGGATATTTGCAATGTGTCCGCGCACAAGACGTTGTGCTCGCTGACACAGAGCGCGATAGCATTTGACAATCTGTCCGACGAGGACAGTGCACGGTACAAAGCAACGCTCGATTTGTTCGGAACGACAAGTCCGTCATACCTCCTTTTGTCATCGATAGAAGATGGGGTAACAAGGGCGACGGAGAGCGCAAGCGATTACGCGCGGCTGTACAATGCGATACATGATCTGAAAAAGCGCTATCCCTTCGTCGACAACGACGATTTTACAAGGCTGGTGCTCGATTGCGCGGATATGGGCGGCGGCGCCGAGACAAACAAGGCGCTCGCAAATCTGGGCGTCATGAGCGAAATGCACGACGACAGATATATAGTGTTTATTGTCACGGCGGAGGACAGCGAGGCCGATATCGTGCGGCTTGACAAGGCGTTGTACACAGTGACGAAAAGATAAAAATACGAAATCACATTTTGTGATAGACAAAACACGGTCATAAATATGAGCAAAGGAAAGTTTATCGTTCTCGAGGGTGTCGAGGGCGTGGGAAAGAGCAAACAGGCAGGTTTTCTGAAAGAGAACTTAGCGCGGCGCGGCATTCAAGCGATTGTCACGCGCGAGCCGGGCGGTGCGCCACTCGGCGAGAAATTGCGCGAGCTCATACTCGACCCGCAGTACAACGAGGACGCGATTACGGAGCTGTTTATGTACTCGGCGTCGCGGCGCGCTCACCTAAACGAGATTGTTTTGCCGGCGCTTAACAGCGGCAAAATTGTAATATGCGATAGGTTTATTTATTCGACGGTGGCGTATCAGGGTTACGGGCGCGGTCTTGACGTCGACTTTATCCGTTCGGTCAACGCTAAGACAATCGAGCCTACGGAAGTCGATCTCGCCCTGTTTTTGGATCTAAGCCCTCGCGACGGATTTAAGCGTAAGGGCGGCGCGGACGGCGGCGATCGTTTGGAACGGGAAAACATCGAATTTTTCGACCGCGTGTACAAAGGCTTTTGCGACATGGCCGACGGCGGCGAGCTCGTGCGCATAGACGCGAGCGGCGCTAAGGAGCAGACCGCCACGCTGATTATGAACGAGGTAGACAAGATACTGTGAGCGTTCAGTCGCTTAAAAAGTACGCGAGGCTGTATTCTTCGCTCGACGTGCTCAATACTTTCTCTGTCGGCATGAACGGGTCGTTCCTGCTGACCGGCGAGGACGCGGACGGACTGGCGCTGTTTGCGCGGCTGGTCGCAGCGCGAATCGGCGGCATACCCGACGAGGTAGCTATCGAAGGGCATGCGGATATACTCGTTTATCCCGACGACAGCGGCGAGAAAAAGGGCAAGAAAAAATCGGGAGACGATAAAAAGGCGCGGCAATCGGTTATGAGCGTGGACGACGTGAAAGAAATTGTTTCGTCGTTGTATCTTACGCCGTTTGAACTTTCGACTCGGTTTTATATATTGGAAAATGCCGATACTATGAACGAGGCGTGCCAGAACAAGCTGTTAAAATCGCTTGAAGAGCCGCCCAAGGGAGTGTGCTTTTTGCTGTGCGCGACAAAGGCGATGCTCCCCACGGTCGAGTCGCGCTGTCGCGAGATTAAGCTTCCGCCTTTCGATATCGAGACAGTAAAATCTTCGCTGATGCAAAACCACCGCGACGAAAAGGCGGTGACGCTGGCGGCGCGCGCCTCGCGCGGCAACATAGGCATGGCCGAAAAAATTTTACAAGACAAGGACTACACGGCGACGTACAACTCGGTGCTCGGAATACTCAAGCATACGGAGGGTAGTCGTCAGTTCGCTCACGCCGCCGCTATTTACGACAAGTTTACGCGCGACAAAACGGACACGGCGCTCGGCATTATGGAATATCTGCTTTGCGATATTTCGCGAAGCCTGCTCGGGCTCGACACGGTGTTTGACAGCGCGGACATAAACACGATTTCGGCCGGTTTCACGCCGTATTCGGCGGCCAAGTCTACCGATTTTGTGCGCGAGGCGAAAAAACACAACGACAGTAACTGCATGATTCCCGCGCTGATGGACGAGCTCGTGCTTAAAATTATGGAGGTTAAATCACTATGCAAAAGGTAGTAGGCGTAAAATTCCGCACCTCGACGCGCGTGTATTGGTTCGCGCCGACGGAGGGCGAGCAATATGAGAAGAACACTAAGGTAGTGGTCGACACACAGCGCGGACAGGAGTTTGCCACTGTAGTGGAGCCTATACACGAGGTGGAGGACGAAAAGGTTGTTCAACCGCTCAAGCCCATTATGCGCAAGGCGACGGATGCCGATATAAAATCGCTCGAAGCGGACGAGAAAGCAAAACCGGACATTCTCTCTACAGCCAAGGAAAAGGTCGCCGCACGCGGGCTGGACATGAAGATCGTCGACTGCGAATACACGGTCGACCGCAGTAAGCTCGTGCTGTACTTCACCGCCGAACAGCGCGTGGACTTCAGAGACCTTGTGCGCGACCTCGCTTCCGCTTTCCACATGCGCATAGATTTAAGGCAGATCGGGGCGAGAGAGGAGTGCAAACTGATAGGCACCCTCGCGCCGTGCGGTCAGCCGTGCTGTTGCGGCCGGTTTGAATCGGACTGCGAACACGTTTCTATCAAAATGGCGAAAAATCAAGGCCTTGCGCTGACTCCAAACAAGATAAACGGCATGTGCGGACGGCTGCTGTGCTGTCTTGCGTACGAGAACAAGACGTATGACGAGGTGATGAAGCGTGCGCCCAAACACGGCGCGACAGTCACGCTTCCCGACGGCAGGAAGGCTTCCGTGGTAAACGTTACGCCGTTGACGGAGAAGGTGAGAGTAAGAATAGGCGACGACGAGAATTTCGAATTCGCCGAGTATACTCTTTCGGAAATCAAGTACGACAAGCCCGTGCAACAGCCGCAAAACAACAACGGGAACAATAAAGGCAACGACGGCAACAAAAATAATAACGGCAACAAAAACGGCGGCAATAAGAATAAAAACAACAAGCCGAACAACAAGAACAACGACAATCGCAATAATAACGTCGACAACAATCAGGGTGAACACGGCGAGAAGAAGGGCAACAAGAAGCATAACAAGCACAACAAACAGCGCAACAAAAATAACGGCGGACAGAACGGAGTGCAGAACAAAGATAACGGAAATAATGCAAAAAGTTCGCAGAGTCTAACCGAATAATTTGGTTTGCCGTTATTGACATATTGTGCGGCTAAATGGTATAATACAGTATAATAATTTGGAGGTAGTATCATGGCACACAAGATTACAGATGAATGCATTTCGTGCGGCGCATGTGCGGCGGCGTGCCCTGTAGGCGCAATCAGCGAGGGTGACGGCAAGTACGTCGTAGACGCCGACGCTTGCATCGACTGCGGCGCGTGCGAAGGCGAATGCCCGACCGGCGCTATCCAAGCCGACTAATCAAATAGTCTATTAGACAAAAAGGTGCGATACAATCGCACCTTTTTTCGTGTACAATACTTTTATACTTTTGCGCATACTAGTGGGGTGAAAAGGTCGTTCGGGCGGTCGGCCGTCGTGCTCGCGATAATGATGGTCGTCGCCAAGTTAATAGGCGCGTTGTACCGCGTGCCCCTTACCAACACCGTCGGCGCGGAGGGTATGGGGCTGTATCAAATGGTTTTTCCGCTGTACACGGTGTTGCTGGCGTTTTGCGGCGGCGGGTTTACGTCCGCGCTCTCGCGCGTGGTAGCGAAGTACACGGCGCACGGCGACGACGAAACGGCGTTGCGCGCGGTCAAGGTCGCCGTTATTCCACTGTCCGTAGTGTCCGCGCTGTCGGCAGGGGCGGTAGTACTGCTTCGCAATGTAATATCCGGCATACAGGGCAATACGGAGGCTTCTTTTGCGTACCTCGCACTCGCGCCGTCGCTGTTGTTCGCCGGCGGAATAAACGTTATACGCGGATATTTTCAGGGCAGGAGCATGACGGTACCGAGCGGTGTGAGCCAGCTTGCCGAGCAGGTAATAAAGCTCGCGCTCGGGCTGTATCTTGCGCGCGTCATGATGGCATACGGTGTAAAGTACGCAGTCATGGGCGCGCTCATCGGCGTGTCGGTGAGCGAGCTCGTCGCGCTTGTATATTTGACGGTACGGTTTATCATCTTTCGGCGTGGGCGCAAGGTAACGATAAGCTCCGTCGCCGTACTCAACGCCGAACACGCGATCGACAACGCC
Source organism: Clostridiales bacterium (assembly GCA_022508425.1). Lineage (GTDB taxonomy): Bacteria > Bacillota > Clostridia > Christensenellales > Pumilibacteraceae > Anaerocaecibacter. The sequence continues at coordinate 15,460 of JAFLVF010000024.1, forward strand.
ATTGTCACCGACAGCATGCTGTTAAAGGAAATTTACGGCTTTGCTCTGCCGGTGACGTTGGGCTCGCTCGTCCTGCCCGTCACGCAGATAATCGACTCCGCGCTCGTGATAAACATACTATTGCACGGTGGGCAGTCCCGCGATGGCGCGACGGCGCTGTTCGGCTTGTTTGTAGGGCCGGTGGGCACTCTAATCAACATGCCTACGGTGGTGGTGGTCGCTGTGGCGGTGGCATTCCTTCCCGCACTGACTTCGGCAATCGAGCGGGGCAAGGACGAAAGAGAGATCACGCAATCCGCCGCCAAGTGGATAATGCTGTTCGTGTTGCCCATTACGATTGCTTTTTTGTTTTTCCCGGACAGGATAGTCAATACGCTGTATAGGCGCGGGCTTACGGATTACCAACTCGCGATAGCTTCGAGACTGCTTCGTACGCAGGCTGTCGGCGTGTTCTATGTCGGCGTATTGCAGATAGCGACGGCGGCGCTTCAGGCCCGCAACCGCTCGCACGTACCCGTAGTCAATCTCACCGTCGGCGCGTGCGTCAAGGTCGGACTGACGCCCATACTTGTCAGATATATTGGGATAATAGGCGCGAGCGTGGCTACTGCGGCGTGTTACGGCGTTGCGGCAATATTGACTGTGCGCTCTGCTTACAAGATATCGCCGTTTTGTTGCGGCATTGTCCAATCATTTGTCGTACCGCTGTCGTTTTCCCTTCTTGCGTGCGGCGCGTTCTATCTGACGGTGCGGGGCGCGCATGGACTTCCGTATCTATGGCAAACCGTGATAGGCGCGGGCGTAGCGCTGTTTGTATACGCGCTGTCGCTGTTGTTCGAGATTAAAAAGATAGTAGTAATATTCCGAGCGAGAAAGAAAATTCAATAAAATAATGTTTATAATATTGCTTTTCGGTGCGCGTTGAGTTATAATATGTATGACTGTAAGTTCAAAACCACAATGGGAAAAAGGAAACCGACAACGCATGATTGACATCAATGTTATAAGGAACGACAAAAGCGGTGTTGCCGCCGCTTTATCAAAACGCGGATATATAGCCGACCTCGACTCCATACTCGCTCTCGACGTCGAGCGTAGAAGTATCATCGGCAAGGTCGAATCACTCAAAGCGGAGAAGAATAAGGCGAGCGCTGATATTCCGCGGCTAAAGAAAGAGGGCAAGGACGTTCAGCCCATCTTCGAGCGCATGCGGCAGATCGGCGTCGATATTTCGTCATGCGACGAAACGCTGAAGGGCGTGGAAGAAAAGCTTAGGCACGAACTGCTGTGCCTGCCCAACCTTCCCGACGACGACGTGGTAGCGGGCGGCAAAGAGGCCAACGAGGTCATCAAGGTTTTCGGCGAAAAGCCCAAGTTCGATTTCGAGATAAAAAATCACGTCGATCTGTGCGAGAAGCTCAAGCTAATCGATTACGAACGGGGTGTCAAGCTCGCCGGCAACGGATCGTGGCTGTACACCGGCTACGGCGCCGTAATGGAATGGGCGCTTCTCAATTATTTTATCAAGACGCACTTGGCGGACGGATATACGTTTATTCTCCCGCCGCACATGCTCAACTACGAGTGCGGGTTGGGCGCGGGGCAGTTCCCCAAATTCGAAGACGACGTCTACCGTGTCGACACGGCGGAGGGCGCGGCCAAGCGCTTCATGCTCCCCACCGCGGAGACTGCGCTTGTCAACATTTATCGCGGCGAAATTTTGTCCGAACAGGATTTGCCCAAGAAGCTGTTTGCATACACGCCGTGCTATAGAAAAGAGGCGGGCTCGTACAGAGCGGAAGAGCGCGGCATGATCAGGGGTCACCAGTTCGACAAGGTGGAGATGGTGCAGGTCACCACGCCCGAAAAGTCACATGCGGCGTTTGAAGAGCTTGTCAACAAAGCGTGTGCGCTTGTCGAGGGCTTGGGACTTCATTATAGATTAAGCAAGCTCGCCGCGGGCGATTGCTCGGCGTCGATGGCGCGGACGTACGATATCGAGGTGTGGATTCCGTCCATGGGCATTTACAAAGAGGTCAGCTCGGTGTCCAACGCCAACGATTATCAGGCGCGGCGCAATATGACCAGGTTTAGGGACGGCGACGGCAAGATAAATTATGTGCACACGCTAAACGGCTCGGGGCTTGCCACCTCGCGCATAATGCCGGCCATAGTCGAGCAGTATCAAAATGCCGACGGCTCGGTCACCGTGCCCGAAGTTTTGCGCGAGTTCGTGGGTACGGACGTTATCAAATAAATTGTCTGCTCGGATAATCAGAAAGCTGGAGGGAAAACGTTATGCGAAGAAGCAGATTCGGCGAAGACTCGGAATTGTCTAAGAACAGCGATTACGCCGATAACACGAAATACGATGAGAAATACGTCATGCCGACCAAAGGCGGCGCGAGTGCTTTTGGCACGAGCTCTGTTTACTCGGCGCCCGCCGAGCAGCCCGGCCAGACAAGAATGTTCGGCGATCCGATGACCGAAGCTGTGCGCGGGCCTTCGTTGTACGCCAATTCCGTACCGACTAACGGCACCGGCACGACCGAAGCGCCCAGAGTTTTTGCTCTCCGTAGCGACCCGACGCTGTACGTGTACGAATACTCAGACAGATTGGAATATTACCGCAACACCCCGACGGGCATGATGCTTTGCAACGTCGAATACAAAAGGACTCGTTGATTATGGACTTAGACAGAATTCGTGGCGCTATATCCAAGCTCAAGCTCGCCGAGAAAACGTCGCTGTCCGGCGGCGAAGCGCGCTTTGACGCGGACTGCGTCGGCATCAAGGGCGTAAATCTATCGCATGAGCTTGAAAGATATTGGACTGACGAGCCGAGTACGCTTGCTATCGGCTGTACTTTCTCTACCGAGATTGCGGCGGCTATAGGAAAATCGCGGTCGGTAGAGGCCGCAAAAGCCCACAACGTATTCGCAGGTGTAATCGGGAGCGGACTGATTCTCGACCCCATGCGATATGACGCGGCGGAGTTCTTCTCGGAAGACCAAACCGTCGTTGCGCAGATGCTCGGCAGCTACGCGTCGGCCGGAGTAATCGGCTATGTGTTTACGGACGCACTCGGTCAAGGTCGGTTTGTAAACCGTACGATAGACGCGCGCGCGCTGTACGAATTGTATTTGTATCCGCTGTCTCGCGCGGGCAAGTATGCGTCGGCATTACAGCTCGACGGAGGATATCTCAACGGCAAGCGCGTCGCTTCGTCGCGCCATGTTTCCGATATTTACCATGCTTACATAAAAAATTCCGCCATGGTAATGACGCAGTACGGCGACGGCGACGGATTGGACGTGGTGTCGGGGAGCGGAGCGTACATGCTCGGTACCACGAGCACGCAAAGGAAACAAGTGATAAAGGCCGTGGAAAACGGCGCACTGTTTGAAAACAAGTTAAACCGCAGTGTGGAGCGCACTTTGTTGACTATAGTGTCTTCGCACGAGTTTTACAAAAACTATACGGAAGAACAAGCGCCCATGCCCAATATAGTATACGACAGCGCAGTTCTTTTGAAAAACGACGGCACATTTCCCACAAAATCTCAATTGACGATATTCGGCGACGCGAGCAAGTTTGACGACGGCGATAAGCATATCGTTTTGCCTATCAAGGACGCCATGAGAAAATTCGGTGACATCAATCTTTTCCTCATCACCGACTATATGGCCGGGATAGACGAGGACGATGTTCTCACTATCCTCAACACGGCAGGCGAGGCAAAGACGGTGGTGGTGTTGTGCGGCGGTGTTGCCGCGCCGCTTGGCTATCTTTCCAACCATGCCAACGCCATACTGTTCATGCCGTATTGCCCGACGATAGATTGTGTGCTCGAAATACTTTCCGGCGTCTCGCCGCGCGGGCATTTGCCGTTTACTTGGTGCAAGGAGAGAGAAGACTATCCGCGCAATAACGAGAAGTTTATCGACCGCGGCGATTTTCGATACGAATCCGTTTTCAACGGTCACACACTGTTTGACAATTTTGCGCCGGACGCCGTGGCCTATCCGTTCGGGCACGGGCTCGAATATACGTCTTACGAGATTTCGTCGTTCAAGGCGAGCTGTGACAAGCTCGTCATACGCTTGAGCTTCGACGTGAAGAACATCGGCGAATGCGATGGCGTGCCGCTCCTGCAAGCGTACGTCACCTATTTGGGCGACAGCGCATTCGGACTGCGCAAGCGGCTGGGTTGCTTCAAGCGTCTCGCGCTCGCCAAGGGCGAGAGTAGCGAGGTCGTTATGGAGATAAATCTCAACGATCTTGCGGTGTACGACGAGGTAAACAACGCGTTTGTGCCCATCGGCGGCAAGTACCTCGTCGAACTCGGTCTATCGTCGAGAGATATCGTTGCGAGCGATCAGGTCAAAATTGCCGTAGGCTCTAAGGACGGTGTCGGTCCGGGCAAAAAAATCTTGCCGTCGTACTTCGCCGTCGGGAAACCGTTTGAGCCGACTGCGCCCGAGATAGAGAAATTATTGAAGGTGCCGTATATTGTCAAGCTCGGCGATATTATCGACCTGCAAAAGCCGACTTACAAGAAGATAAAGAAGCTTATGAAAGTCGCAGACAAAAAGTCGCCACCGCGGCTGAAAATGCGAATTAAATACAAAATCGAAAACACTCCTATCAAAGACTGAATATAGCATTATGGACGAGCGGGATATAATCTTTTATCATGCGGATATGGACCGAGACGCGGTCAAGAGGAAGAACGAGCTCCTTCGCAAGTTCAACTACGAGTGCAAGGACAAGCGCGAGCGCGTGGAAGTAATCAGACAGCTGTTCGGCCATGTCGGGAAAAATCCGAGCGTCACGCCGCTACTGTATTGCGATCTCGGCTCGATGATATCGATAGGCGACGATTTTTACAGTAATTACAATCTCGTGATACTCGACTGCGCAAAAGTCACGATAGGCGACAACGCATTTATCGGGCCAAACGTCGGTATCTATGCCGTCGGGCACGCAATCGACCCAGAGTACCGTAGGAACAACGTCGAGTTCGGCATTCCGATTACGATAGGAAACGACGTATGGATAGGCGGGCACGCCGTCGTCAATCCCGGCGTCACGATAGGCAACAACGTCGTAATAGGTAGCGGCGCCGTAGTCACGCACGACGTTCCGGACAATGTGATAGTCGCGGGGAACCCCGCTCGCGTGATAAGAAGTATCACGCCCGACGACAAAAAGTACTTCGCAAAAATCAACGGTGTACAACGCGAATACCCGCAAGACTATATCGAACGAGTCATGGGCAAGAAATAGGGAAGCGTAGGTGTAAAAACCGTAAACAAAAACCGATAAAGCAAAACTGCTTTATCGGTTTTTGAATACTGCGCGCCGTCTTTGATAATACGCACCGAAGCGTTCTCCC
>JAFLVF010000025.1:0-13212 GCA_022508425.1 Clostridiales bacterium
ATGCGCCCCGCGCGCTCGTATATTGTTGCAAGGTCGGTGTACAGATATCCGGGATAGCCGCGCCGACCGGGCACCTCGCGCCGCGCCGCCGAAATCTCGCGCAGAGCTTCCGCGTAGTTTGTTATGTCCGTCATAATGACAAGCACATGCATATCGCACTCAAACGCCAGGTATTCCGCCGCCGTCAACGCCATGCGCGGCGTGTTGATACGTTCAACAGCCGGGTCGTTTGCGAGGTTCAGATACATGACCGTACGGTCAATAGCGCCCGTGCGCCTGAAATCGTTGATAAAGAAATCGCTCTCTTCGTACGTGATGCCCATTGCCGCGAACACGACGGCGAACTTGTCGTCGGTGTTTTTGACCGCCGCCTGTCTCGCTATCTGCGCGGCGAGGTCGGCATGCGGCAGGCCGGACGCCGAGAACACGGGAAGTTTTTGACCGCGCACCAGCGTGTTAAGCCCGTCAATGGCGCTGACACCCGTCTGTATGAACTCGTTGGGATAGTCGCGCGCAACGGGATTCATGGGACTGCCGTTTACGTCGAGGCTTTTGTCCGCAATGAGCTCCGCGCCGCCGTCGATAGGATTGCCCATGCCGTCGAAAACACGGCCGAGCATGTCGGGCGAAACTTTAAGCTCTATCGCTTTGCCCGTGAACTGCGCCTTCGCTTCGGCAATCTTAAGCCCGCGGCTGGGCGCGAAAAGCTGAACGAGCGCTTTGTCGCCGTCCACTTCGAGTACGCGGCCCAATCTCGGCTCGGTTGAATCGGGCTGAGAGATTTTGACCAGCTCGTTGTACTTTACGCCCTCGACCTGTTCGACGAGCATGAGCGGCCCGACGACCTCTCTTACGGTACGATATTCTCTGCGCATTGTAATCTCCTTGTCAATCTTGTCGGTAACACCGATTACTCGTTTTCGGTCTTGAGCTCCGCAAGCTGTTTGAGCATGTCCGCATGCAGCTTGTCGAGTTTGTCGATGTTCTCTTCCTCGACGTACTTGGCGCGACCGATGTGCTCGCGGCACTCGGAACCGAGTATGTCGTCGATGTTCACGCCGCGGTCGAGCGCGCGCACCGCCTGAAAATACCAGTCGACAATCAATTTAAGCATCTTGAACTGCTTCTTCATCGACGTGTATGTGTCTACTTCGTGGAAGCTGTTCTGGTGCAAGTAGTCCTCGCGCACAGATTTTGCCGCTTCCATGGTCAGCCTGTCGCGCGGCGAAAGCGCGTCCATACCGACCAACCGCACTATCTCGTCAAGCTTCGCCTCTTCCTGCAAAAGCTTGCTTATTTCCGTTCTGTACGCCACCCACTGCGGATCGACGTTGGTCGTAAACCAATCGCCCAATCTGTCGTTGTACAGCGAGTAGCTGACAAGCCAGTCAATCGCCGGGAAATGCCGCTTGTACGCAAGCGCGCTCGACAAGCCCCAGAACACCTTGACTATGCGTAATGTAGCCTGGCTGACAGGCTCGGACATGTCGCCGCCCGGAGGGGAAACCGCGCCGATTGCAGTGACCGACCCTACCCTGTCGCCGCCGCCCAAAAGCTTGACCATGCCGGCGCGCTCGTAGAACTCTGCGAGCCTGCTGGATAGGTACGCGGGATAGCCTTCCTCGCCCGGCATCTCCTGCAACCGTCCGCTCATCTCGCGCAAAGCTTCCGCCCAGCGCGAGGTCGAGTCGGCCATGATAGCGACCGAATATCCCATGTCGCGGTAGTATTCCGCAATCGTTATACCGGTGTATATGCTCGCTTCGCGCGCCGCGACCGGCATGTCCGAAGTGTTGGCTATGAGCACCGTACGCTTCATCAGCGGCTGGTTGGTCTTGGGATCGATAAGCTCGGGGAACTCGTTGAGAACGTCGGTCATCTCGTTTCCGCGCTCGCCGCAACCGACGTATACTATAATGTCGGCGTTCGACCACTTTGCAAGCGCGTGCTGTAATACCGTTTTGCCCGAGCCGAACGGTCCGGGAACGGCCGCCACGCCGCCGCGCGCTATGGGGAACAACGTGTCGACAACGCGTTGTCCCGTGACAAGCGGCTCTGTGGGTGCGAGCTTCTCGCGATACGGCCTGCCGCGACGGACGGGCCAGCGCTGAAGCATGCACACCTCGCGCTTAGTCTTGCCGTCTAAAATGACCGCAACCGTCTCGTCGACGGTGTACTCGCCTTTCTTGATGCTATCAACAACGCCCGATACGCCGTAAGGCACCATTATCTTGTGCGTTATGACCTCGTTTTCCTGCACCGTGCCGATAATATCACCGGCGGCAACGACCGTGCCCTTTTCGACGGTGGGGACAAACGCCCATTTCTTGTCATGATCGACGGCATGCGCGCTCACGCCGCGGTCGATACGGTCGCCCGACATCTCGTACAGCTTTTCGAGCGGGCGCTGAATACCGTCGTATATTCCACCGATAAGCCCGGGCGCAAGCTCGACCGACAACGGCATTTCCGTCGATTCGACGGGCTCGCCCGTACCGAGCATGCTCGTCTCCTCGTATACCTGAATGGAAGCCTTGTCGCCGCGAAGCTCGATAACCTCGCCGATAAGCCCCTTGTCGGACACGCGCACAACGTCGTACATCTTGACGTCGCTCATTCCGTCCGCTACAATCAGCGGACCGCTAATCTTGATTATCTTTCCCATAAATTTCAACTCCGATATTAGAGTGCAAAATTGCTATTTTAATTGTTTATATAAAATTGCCGATAAACAACTCGTTTCAATTGACGGCGGAGACGCGTGTCAGACGGGCAACAGGTACGGGGTCGGCGAAGGGAGTGTAGCCCACCTACATGACCGAGCCGACCTCGGACACGTAGCCCGTATCACGCGATGTATACGCCGTCAAGAAAATAGTATATCCACGCCTACGGCCTTCTCCACATCCTTCTTCACCCCCGCCATGCCGAAGCCGTTAGAGCCTGTCGCGCCGGGTATTGACAAGACCGCAGGATACGGCTGCTCTTTGAGCTTTTGCATGAGCGGTTCCATCTTGGCCGCGTAGTTCTCGGTGACGAGAATGACGGCGTACTCGTCGGTCTTGGCGATGCTGCGCAGTCTATCCGCCGCCTCGTACTCGTCGGAAACCTTGTACACCGTCGCGCCGATTGCCATGAACGCCGTGACAGATTCGCTGTCGCCGATAACGGCAAACTTGCCTATCTTTTCCAACCCGGGCCTCCTTACCTGTAGATGTCGGGCATGCGCTCGAAAAACGTTTGCCGACTGTCGGTCTTGACGCATACGAGCGCCGTCTTGATCGCCTTTAGCTCTATGCGCGCACGCGTATAATAATTGAGAAAAGGCTCGTACGAACTCATGTCTTGGCAGAGCGAGTCGGTCATATAGAACAGATGCTCGTCCGATTCGCGCTCGAACTCGTACAGATTTTCGAAATTGGACTGCTCCAAGCGCTCCGCCATTTCGGCGTACGGCGTGCGAACAAACAACAGACCGAAATCCTTGCCCGTAGCCGCTTCGACAAGATCGTCGATATTGATTTTTCCGCCCGGGATAAACTCGTCCTCGCGCTTGATGTTCAGCCTACGCATGCGCGCCGCAGTCAGAATGTTTTTCATGTCGACTTCGGCCTTGAAATACTTGCGCAAAAGCCTGTCTTTGCTCGAACACAGGTTGTCGTACATCGCGTTGGTAATTGCTATGTCGATGTTTTGCGGCTTGCGTTCGTTTTCGGAATCGAGATAGCCGAGCGCTTCCGCAAGCGTTTTGTCGCAATCTGTATAGTCGCCGTTAGCAATCTTGTCCGTATCGATATCGAGCCGATAGTACGAATCTTGCGGGATATCCACATACCGCGATTTGTACGCAAGCTTGACGTTGTTGTACAAAAACGGCAAGACAAGTGCGTTGGCTATGCTCTCGTTTGCCGCGCAATCGGCTATAAACTCGATCAGCCGATTTGTTTCTTCCACGACAAAACCGTCTATCGTACTGCCCGACAGAAAAGAATATCCGTAATCGCCGAGCATGCGCATGCCCTCGGCTACCGTTTTCGCTTCCGCCACACGGCGAAGTCGTTCCCCGTCGAGGCGCGACGCGTACTGCACTGCGAGCGTGTTGGCATAGATTTTTGTAGACGTTACTGCCATAGTTATAAACCGAGCTTTCTCGCGGTCTCCGCTTCGGTGCGCTCGCGCATTTCGGAAATAAGCGCGTCGAGAGTAAAGTCGCGGTCGTATTTCGCGTTGCGGATAATGAGTCCGCAGTCGAATGCGCCTTTTTCTTTGGACAGCGTAAGCTTCTTCTTAGCCGCCGCGCTCACCTTCTTGACCCACTCCGCCGTGATGCGCTTGTCGCTTCCCGCCACTATCTCGTCGCCGTCGGCGCACGAAGAAATCACCAGCTCTTGCATGAGCTTTAGATACTTGTCCGTCGGCAGGCCGACAATAAGCGAACGAAGCTCGTCGTATACGGCCGATACACAGCGCTGTTTGCGCTCGAGCAAAATCTTGTTTGCCTCGAGCTCGCCGAGTTTGACCGCGCCCGAATATGCGCGCTCGGCGTCCGCTTGCGCTTGCGATTGCGCCTCGAGCTTGCCGGCTTCGAGCGCGGCGCGCGTTGAGTTTGCCGATTCTTCGGCTTCCGCCGTCGCCTCGTCAACCATCGCCGACGCCGTCTTTTTCGCCGACTTAATAAGGTCGTCGATTATGCTGTCTTTGCCCTGCATGTTTACGCAACTACCGGAATGTCGAGAAGCATTACGCCGAGGAAGGAAATAATAAACGCAAATATAGCGAAAATCTCGACGAGTGCGACCATGATGATCGTGCGGCCGAACATCTTCTCGTTCTTGCCGAGAAGCCCGATGCAGCCGATTGCGGCGTTGCCCTGCATAATCGCCGAGCCCAGCCCGACGAACGCTATGGGCATGCAGTACGCAAACAGCACCCAGCCGGTGGCCGGAGGGATTGCGGGCATACTTCCGCCGAGCGCGCCCAACTGAATGAGCACCATGAACCCGACGACGAAGCCGTACAGGCCTTGCGTGGACGGCAAAAGTTGCAGTATTAGCACTTTACCGAACTTTTCGGGCTGTTTGCCGAGAAGGGCCGAAGCGGCCTGTCCTGCGCGTCCGACGCCGATTGCCGAGCCTATGCCCGAGAGCAGAACGGCTATCGCCGCACCGATTATGGCATAAAAATTTCCTATTGCCATGACTATTTTTCTCCTTTATATAAAGGTATTTTAACTTGATTGTTGCGCGTAATTATGCGTTCTTTATGCGTACCGTATGTGCTTGGTATGGCTCCCAAGCGGATCGAACAGCCTGCCGTCGCCCTCGTAGAACTTGCCGTAAAACTCGAGGACCTGCAATCTCGCGTTGTGAACATATGCGCTAAGTACGGCAAGCGCCATGTTGAATATGTGAAGAACGATGAGTACCGGTATTCCGAACGCGCCCATCGTCATACCCAAAGTATTGAACGCGAGCGCTATTGCGCACGAGGACAGCGCGAGGCCGAACAACCTACAGTATGACAGCAGATCGGACAACAGGTTGACAAGTCCGTATATCCCCTTGAATCCGCCGAATACCTTGCCGACCACGTTCTTATTGTTCCGCCCGCCGAAGATAATTATCAGCGCTATGCCTGTGGCCGCAAGCACAATCGCCGCAGTGGTCAAGCCTTTGGGCGCGTTGTCGACCAGCATGTTCAAAGCGAGACAAATAACCGCGCCGAACAGCAATATTATCGAGCCGGCGTCGAATATGGCGGAGAAAGGTTTGCCCGCCTTGCATAGCTTAATAAACATAAGCACATATCCGACTGTGAGCTGAATAATGCCGAGCGCAATCGATAGGTACAGCATCGTCATCGGCTCTTCGATGGGGTTAAACCACAACGCCACCTGCTTGTCGCCGAAGTCTATGCCGAAGTAACTGCCGAACAGCACTCCCCAGACTACGCCGGCAAGTCCACCCCAGCCGACGAGCTGTAACAACCGTCTCGTGCCGACGTCCAGCTTCTTGCTAAAGCCGAGCGTCAATCCCACGACTGCGAGTATTGCTCCGTACGCCGCGTCGCCCACCATCAGCCCGAAAAAGATAAAGAAGAATATCGACATAATCGGGTTGGGGTCTATCTCGCGGTATTTGGGCGCGCTGTACATATTGGTAATGTCCTCGTACGGCGCGACCAGTTTTTTGCTGACAACGAGCGTCGGGGGCATATCGCGCTCCTCGGGCTCGAGCAGTTGTATGAACACGTCGCCGCATGCCGATTTTATCTCGTCGACGACGGACTGAACGACTGCCTCCGGTATCCAGCCTTCGAGCAAGAAGGTGCTGTCCGATTTCAAGAACTGCTCGTCCGCCCGGGCGCGTTCTATCTCCAGCCCTACGACGTCGTACAGTATACGCAATTCGTCGTAATGCTTTTCGTAATCGAGGGCGCGCTTGGTCAGCTCGTAAACGTTCCGCTCGATGTCATTCCGCTCCGCTATGAGCGACGATATCTTTTGCTCGGCGGTGCAATCGTCGGTGAACGGACAGCGAGTCAATCCCGCTTCGTTCATCAGCTTCTCCACTTCCCCGCGGTTTTGCGCGCGGTAAATGACAACGGTCAATCCGTCGTCGGCGCGAACGTCATATGCGCAATTGAGCTCGGCGAGTTTATCTACCGGCGCCGCGACGCTTCCTACATACGCCGAAATGCGCACGTCGCCCGACCTGTCGAGATCGGACAGCTTGATGGGAAGAGCTTTATAAGGCTCGTACTTTTTGATTGTATTGTTGATGTTGTTTATATCGGTGCGGCAGTCGACTATCTTGAACGACAGCTCCTGAAGATCGCCGCATACGCTCAACAGATCGTATTCCTTCGCCCGCACGTCCGAAAAATCGGCATGCGTGATGAGCATGCGCGAGGAAGAAAACTTCTTGTCGGACAGCGGGAATGTCAATTCGGGCACATCCCGACCTTGGCGCTTTGCCTGCTTTTGGCTGGCCGTCAGCATTTCGCTCATTGCGGCATGGCGCTGTGCGATAAAGTCGAGCGCAAACGAAATTTTGCTCTGCTTGAGCATTAGCTCACGGCAAAACTCCGGGCCGCCGCGTTGCAGTTCCGGCGCGATATCGTCCGTGCGCCTTACTTCGAACACGCCGCGTTCGGTCAGTATATCGACTATTTGCATTTCTTGACGCTTAAGCCCGAGCAGGCGAATGTGCGTCATGCGCGCTATAGCCATGTCACTCCCCGAGCGTGCGGATACTATCGAGTAGCTCCGCCGCCCGCTTCTTAATAATAGGTTGCTTCTCTTTAACGAGCTTGTCGCCTTGTGCGCATGCGTCTTCGATCAGCTTTTTGCACTGCGCGTCCGCTTTTTGCTTGGCTTCCGCTATTACACGGTCGCGGTAAGCTGCATTTTCGCGCTCGTACGCTTCGCGCAAATTCCGCTCGCGCGTCGCGCCGTCAAGGCGCACGGCATTAGCCGAAACCTCCGCTTGCTCGATAATAACGCGCGCCTGCGCCTCGGCGGACAGAATGTCCGTAATAGCGCCGACAAGCTCGCTGTCGAGCAAATCACGGTTGTCGTATTTAAGCTCTTCTGCGTTGTTAGACATTTTTTTCCTCGTAAGATATTATCTTGCCCACACGGTTAGCGTGCCGTCCGCCCGCGAACTCGGTGGTGAGAAATGCGTCGACTATGTCGAGCGCCGTCTTTGTATCGGTATTGCCTGCGCCGAGCGCCAAGACGTTTGCATTGTTGTGCTCGCGGCAAAGCTTACCCATCTCGGCGGTAAAGCACAGCGCGCACCTTACGCCCTTGACCTTGTTGGCGCATATGCTCATGCCCACGCCGGTCTTGCATATCACTATGCCCTTAGATTCGACGTCGTGAGCGACGCTCTCGGCAACCTTGATGCCGTAATCGGGATAGTCGACCGAATCGGTCGTATCCGTGCCGAAATCGACATAATCGATATTGCGTTTTTTCAGCACATCAACTATAGCTTTCTTGAGCTCTATTCCGCCGTGATCGCAAGCAATATAAATCATTTACAACCTCGATTTAGATAATGATAAAGTTTATGCACAAACCTTACCATATAATATTATACCACATAAAAATAAATTTGTCACGCATTTGAAGTAAGATTTAAGCGCCGCCAAAGCGACGCTTATAAAAAATCATTGTTGTATTCTCTTATCGCATTCGGCAAGAATTGCGTCAAAACATTCACGCATCCTAACCGCGCATTCTATATACGCCTGAAGCGGGCCGCCGTAGGGGTCGTATATGGGCGCGCCGAAGTCGTCGAACGACATGACGTTGTCGCCGTCGCCGCACTCGGCGGCGTGGCGGTCGGTCATCGCAACAATCAAATCGGCATCCATAGACATTTTGACAGTAAAAGTTTTCGCTTTTCGCGCCTTGTTGCACTCTACGCCGAGCAGCTCGAGCGTGGCGACGGCGTTGTCCGAAATGTTACTGCCGCGCTCGGGCGTGAGTCCGGCGCTCGACACGACAAAATCCCCCGAACGCTTTTTGTCCTTGAGGTACTTCTTGAACATAAATTCCGCCATGGGCGACCGACATGTGTTGCCTGTGCAGACGAACAAAATATTGAATTTTTTCTTTTTCACGTCCATGCTATTTCCTTATATATAGCTCTTAGCTATATGATGTTCCCGTTTGCAATCTTTATCAGCCGCGCGATGAGCGTTTTCCCTATGCCGTCGGGCCTGACGCCCTCGGCAATCACCACGTCGTAGTTTTCGTCGTCGGCGCGGCGAAGCGTTGCGAACAGCGAGTGCGCATAATCTTCGTAAGTTTTGCCCACCGCAATCGTGTTGCGCGCCCCGTAAAAAGCCTTGCCGTCGTCGAGACACAGTATAACCGCTTTGCGCCCTTCGTCGGTCAATCGGTCGTACCGAGACGCCACGTTGTCACGCATTCCCGCATAGTATGCCGAGAACAATACTTCGCTGCGCGGTATGTATTTTTGGTTGTGAGAAGCAGGCCGTGCCGACTTGAACTGCACCTCGCCTATCGCCTCCGTTATCTGCTCGACGGTTACCGCGCCTGCGCGCACTATTGTCGGCGGCACAGTTCGCGTATCGACTATGGTCGATTCTATGCCGATTGCCGACTCGCCGCCGTCGAGTATGAGCTCTATCTTGCCGTCGAGGTCGTCCTGGACGTGGGCGGCTAAGGTGGGCGCCGACTTGTCCGAGGTATTGGCGCTCGGCACTACTACGGGTTTGCCGGTAAGCTCGATCAACCGCCGCGCTATAGCATTGTCGGGAATGCGCACCGCGACCGAGTTTGTGCCGGCCGTGACCTCGTCCGGAATGCACGGCGCGCGGTCCAATAGGACGGTAAGCGCGCCCGGCATGAACTTGTCGATAAGAATTTGCGCTTTGTCGTTGATTTCGGCCGCAACCGATGCAATATCGCTCTTCTTGGCCACCGCGACGATCAACGCCCTGTCCGTCGGCCTGTCCTTGACGGCAAACACCTTTTTCACGGCGTCGGCGGAGGTCGCTACGCAGCCCAAAGCATACACCGTCTCGGTGGGAAACGCGACGAGCCCGCCCAGCTTCAGCGTAGCCGCGCACCGCAAAATATTAGCTTCAGTCGGTTGTAAAATCTGCGTTACCACTTTATCCTCCGTTTTAGTTATTTTAGCACATACGAGAAACAAAAACAAGCAAGTAAAAACATTTGTCGAAAAATGTTAGGTATGCAAAGTTATATTGCTGTCCATAATTGTCGGAAGCAAAATGAGCAACAAGAGCAAGTTTGCAAAGTTCATAGACGCGACGGTGGGAAGCGCGCTCATATTCGCCGCCGCGTATGCGGTGCTTAGGTATTTCATGCCGAGCACTTTTGCCGTATTGTCCGCAGTTTCAGTCACGGGCGCCGTATGGCTGATATTCAGAACGCGCGCCAAAAACGCCGATATGCGCGAGCAATTGTCGCATAAAGCGGACGATTTCTTTTACGAGTTTATGTTTCTGCCCGACAATGCGCCCGCCAAACACCTGTCAAAAGGATTACAAAGAAAAGGCGTGGCGACAGCTTTGCACGGCAATGCGCTGTACACCGAGAACAAGGGTGCGTTTTTCTTTTTCGACGGTCCGCCCAACGAACGATCGATAGCGCGGTCGATATCCCGCGCCGAGCATTACGGCAAGAAAGAGATAATCATTTTCTCACGCCGCCCTATTCAAAACATTCTGAACGCGGACTTCGCCGTTACGACGGTGTGCGGCGACGACGTGTACAAACTGTTCGCCTCGCTCGACATACTGCCCGAGAGCAAGCACGCAAAAATCAGGCGCGACCGCCGCATGATGTTCAGAGCGGCGCTGTCAAAAGACAAGATTGCGCGGTATTTTGTTCTGTCCGCCGCGCTGTTCGGCACGAGCTATCTTTTAGGCTTTTCGGTCGTCATGACGATATGCGCAAGCGTTGCCGCGGTGCTGTGCATCAGCTCGATTATCTTCGCAATCGCCCAAAGCGCAAAGGAAAAGGCAAAGGCAAAGGCGAAAATAAATCAATCCGGCTGACGGCGTTACCGACACAATATTTACATAATACAACCGCGCCGCGTATATTTACGCGGCGCGGTTGGTTGTTTATTGTTCTTCCGATTGTTCGACTGTATCGGGGTTTTCGGTATCTTCGGGACTATCCGCTGTTTCGTGGGGCTGAGCGAGCTCTTTTTGTTTTTTAAGCTCTTCTTCTATCTTTTGCAATTCTATCTCGTTGTTCATCTTGGTGATGGAATAGCCGCGGCCGTCCGCCTTGAGCGCTAAGAATATGACGATTGCAAACACGCCTGTCGACAGCGCGATAAATCCGATCGAGCCGCCAAGCATCCGATAGTCGATTATCGTCATGACGAGCGCCACCGAGAATATCCCCATAAATACAAGCGCAATGACTGCGAGTATTCTTGCGGTCTTGTCCTTCATTTCGGATTAAATTATTTCTCGTTCAAGCAGGCGATGCCGGGAAGCACCTTGCCCTCGAACAGCTCGAGCGACGCGCCGCCGCCCGTCGATATGTGCGTGATATTGTCCGCAAAACCGAGCTGCGTGCAGGCCGCCGCGCTGTCGCCGCCGCCGACGATGGTCGTAGCGCCCTTGGCCTCCGCCAAAGCTTGAGCTACTGCAATCGTACCCGCCGCGAGAATGGGATTTTCGAACACGCCCATAGGGCCGTTCCAAATGACGGTCTTGGCGCTCTTCACCTTGTCGGCAAACAGCTTGCGAGTCTTCTCGCCGATATCGAGTCCCATCATGTCCGCGGGAATCTCCATGGACGGAACGGTCTTGATGTCGACCTTGGCGTCGATCGGATCGGGGAAATCCTTGGTGATGACGGTGTCGATGGGGAGCAGTAATTCCTTGCCTGCCGCCTTCGCCTTGGCCATCATCTCTTTGCAGTAGTCGATCTTCTCGTCGTCGACGAGCGACGTGCCCACCGAGCCGCCTTGCGCTTTCAAGAACGTATATGCCATGCCGCCGCCGATGATCAGCGTGTCGCACTTTTCGAGCAGGTTGCTGATTACGTTGAGTTTGTCGGCAACCTTAGCGCCGCCCAAAATAGCGACGAAGGGGCGCACGGGATGCTCGAGCGAATCCGCCATGACGGTGAGCTCTTTTTCGATCAGGAAACCGCACACAGCCGTCTTGACAAGCCCGTACTCGACGATAGCCGCCGTCGAAGCGTGCGAGCGGTGCGCCGTTCCGAACGCGTCGTTGACATATACGTCGCAGTATGCGGCGAGCTTTTTGCAAAACTCCAAGTCCCTGCCCTCTTCCTCGTGGTGGAAGCGCAGGTTTTCAAGCAGTACTGCCGTGCCCGGTTTGCACGCGGCGACCTTGGCCGTAGCGTCGGGACCGACGACGTCTTTTGCAAACACGACTTTGCCGTCGAGCAGTTCGTTCAATCTCTTGGCAACGGGCTCGAGCGTGAGCTTTTTGGGCTCGGTCTCTTTGGCCTTGGCGATTATAGCCGCTTTGGCTCCCTCCCTTTCCTCTTCGGGAAGAGCCTCGATCTTTTTCTTCTCTTTCTTGTCGAGCTTGACCTCGCTCGAAAATATCGAGTGGGGCTTGCCCATGTGCGAGCACAGCACTACTTTTGCATTGTGCTCGAGCAGGTACTTGATGGTGGGAAGCGCGCCGATTATGCGGTTCTCGTCCGTTATGACGCCGTCCTTCATGGGAACGTTAAAGTCGCAACGCACTAGCACGCGCTTTCCGTTTACGTCAACATCGCGTATGGTCAACTTGTTCATAATTGTCTCCTTGAAACTATTATATTTATATTCCGGTTATTGTACTCGGGCATGAAACCCGAAATCGATACGCCGTTTAGCTCTTGACCGAATTGTAAACGGACTTGAGATATTCGACGCTCTCTTTGACCTCGGGAAAATCGGTGTAGCTGTTGCTCCTGACCTCGATTAGTACGGGCGCGACTATCTTGCGCTTCTCGAGCTCGTTGAACAGTCTTTCGAAGTTGTACTTGCCTTTTCCCGGCAAGCCCCACTCACCCTTTGCGACGTCAGCCACTTCGATAAGAGATATCCTGTCGGGCGGGCAAATGTCCATAAATTCTTTGAGCTCATACCCCGCCGATTCGGCGTTGAACAGATCGAGCGTTGCGCAGATGCGCGGACAAAGCTCCAATATCTGCTTGTAATACACGGGCGTCGTAGCCAAGTTCCAGCGCATGTTCTTGATTGACAGCGTCACTCCGTACGCGCTCGCGATGTCGGCGAGTTGGTTGTACCGCTGTGCGAGCCGCGCCTCGTCGATACCTTTGCTTCGCGCAAAATCCATCGGACCGCGGAAGGTGTAGTATTTTGCGCCGAGCGCAAAGCACGCATAGCAAACCTTCTTGAACGTAACCTCGGCGTCATTCCTTACCCGCATGTTGGGCGAGAAAAGCTGGGGCTCGAACTGGATGGAGTACGGCGAAACGGCGACTACGTCAATACTGCCGCGCTGTGCGGCCAATGCGTCTATGTAATCCTTCTCGTACTCGCTGAACGTGTTGAGGCAAACCTCCGTAGTGTCCACGCGCAAATTGCGGAGCAGGTCGAACATGCCCTCCGTCGCCATATTATTGAAAAATGTCGATGTCGTAATTCCGATTTTCATTTCGTCATTATCTCACAATCACAGATTGTCTCTTTGATTTCGTTACGA
>JAFLVF010000025.1:13312-20291 GCA_022508425.1 Clostridiales bacterium
TTTCTCGTAAGTTATCGTCCTTTTCGTAATCGTGATTTCATTGTATTATATCACAATCACAGATTGTTTCTTTGATTTCGTTACGATTTCTCGTAAGTTATCGTCCTTTTCGTAATCGTGATTTCATTGTATTATATCACACGCGCATACAAAAGGCAAGCGTTTTGACGCCCGAGCGAAAAAGCCGTCGTTTTGCCTATTTTCGCTTCTCCGCCATCATCGGCGGCACGGACGGATTGGGCATACGGATATGCCTTATATTGCGTTTGATGAGGGGAATGTACCTTTTGAGCGTGAGCAAGAAGCTGGGAACGAGTATCAGATTGGCGCCCAGCCATGCGAACGCATTGCACATGCACACCACCGTGTAGTTGTGCATGTTAATTGCGATTACGGCTACGCCTGCACGCATCGCCACTTCGAGCGCCGCCGCAAACAGCGGAATAACTCCCCTGTTCATGCCCTGAAGAGCACTACGCGAAATCCACAGCGTGGTCAACAGAACGTAAAAGCCGGAATTGAATATCAAGTATTTCAGCGCATAGTCGAATAGCTGTTCCGATCTCTCGGACTTGTCGATAAACAGCATTGTAAACGGCTTGTACATGCTTATTACGAACGCGCCGAGCACAACCGACATTATCAGCGAGAATATGACAAGCTGTTTTATGCCCAGCTTGATTCTGTCGTAGCGCTTGGCGCCGTAGTTTTGCCCGACGTAGGTCGCCGACGCATTACCAACGCTGCTGAGCACCGCTATTGCGAGGTTGTCTATCTTGCTCGCGGCGACGTACGCCGTGACGGCCAACCCGTCCATTGTGTTGAGCGCCGACTGACAAAACACCATGCCTATCGAGATAACCGAAAACTGAAGCGCCATCGGTATGCCCAATTTGAGCGCGTTGTAACAGCTCTTTGTATCGGGCTTGAAATGCCGTAGCTTAACGCGCATTTCTGGGTACCTTATCCACATGTAGATAAATGTCAGCACTGCCGATATTCCCTGCGAGATGAGCGTGGCGATTGCCGCGCCGCGCACACCCATATGCAGGCCGAGTATAAACAGACAGTCCAATCCGCCGTTTAGAATGCTTGCGAAAATCAGAAAGTACAGCGGCACACGCGAGTCGCCGAGTGCACGCAACGTCGCCGAGAATTCGTTGTAAAACGCCGACAACAGCATTCCCGCGAATATTGTGGTTATGTACTCTTCGGCGTACTTGAAAAATTCGGGTTTTGTTCCCATCAATTTGAGAATGGGTTTTGCCGCGAAAGCCGCGACGATTGTCATTATTCCCACGACTATGACGGTCAACAATATGCCTATCGCAAACGACCGCCTGACGCCCTCTTCGTCGCGCGCGCCGCGGTAACGGCTTGTCACTACCGAAAAGCCGTGCGTAAGTCCGTTTACAAAGCCCATTATCATAAACGACAGCGCACCCGTCGACCCGACGCCCGCAAGCGCGGCGCTACCTAACGTTCGACCGACGACAACGGTGTCCACCATCGAATAAAGCTGTTGGAAAACATTACCTATAATCATGGGTAACATGAATATAAGTATGCGGCGCAACGGCTTGCCTACCGTCAAATCTATTGCGGCGTTTGAACGCTTTTTTGTTCTGTCGGTCATGATACATATAAATTATATATCATAGTCACAGTTAAAGCAAACATATTGAGCGCTCGTTGTAATATAATTGCTTTTTTTGCTCCTAACGTGGTACAATATATCTATACACGCAACGAGGACAAAATGTTTCGAAAGCTGATAAAATTGATGTCGCAAAAAGCGGGGCTCACCGTGCTGTCATTGCTCGTGCAGGTTGCAATCATCATATTCGTTGTGATGCTCGCTTCCGCATACGCGCAGTGGATATTCGTCATATTCGAAGCGCTTGGCGTATTGATATGCCTGTACATCGTTTCGCGCGACATGAACCCCAACTACAAGCTGTCTTGGTGCGTGCTCATACTCGCGCTTCCGGCGTTCGGCGGACTGCTGTATCTGTTTATCGGCAGACAACACACGCCGCGCCGCATCCGCAGACGGCTGAAAAACGCGTCCGACGCGTCGCAGGTGCTGCTCAACTACACCAACGCCGAGCTTGTACGCACGCGCGGCGAGCTAAATCCCACCGGCTCTACGTGCGCCGACCTCGTGCTTAACGCCGCATCCTACCCCATCTACGCCAACACCGCGACAAAATATTACCCGCTCGGCGATATGTTCTTCCCCGATATGATAGCCGATTTGAAGCAGGCAAAGCGTTTCATATTTATGGAATATTTCATTATCGACGTCGGCGAGGTATGGAACGAGATAGAGCAAGTATTGATCGAGCGAGCAAACGCGGGCGTCGACGTCAAGCTGATCTACGACGACGTAGGCAGCATGTTCACTCTGCCCAAAAAGGTGATAAACCGCCTGAGATCGGGCGGCGTGCAAGCTCTGCCGTTTAACAAAATCACGGCGTCGTTCGACATGCGACTCAACAACCGCTCGCACCGCAAAATCACCGTCATCGACGGCGAAATAGCGTACACCGGCGGAAACAATATAGCCGACGAGTACGCCAACAAGCGCAATAAGTTCGGGCATTGGAAGGACACTCACATGCGCTTTACGGGCGACGCGGTGTGGAGCTTTTCTGCGATGTTCCTCGCGTTTTGGCACATTCTGTCCCCGGAGGAACTCGTATACCGCGACTATCTGGCTAAACCCGACGTTACGGCGCAAGGATACGTTCAGCCGCTGTCGTCCGGGCCGGGACGTAACGACCACTTGATCGAAAGCGCGTTTATCAATCTGATTTCAACTGCGAAAGACCATGTGTACATCACTACGCCGTACCTCATACTCGACAACGAAACGCAAACCGCGCTCATAAACGCCGCCCATGCCGGAGTGGACGTAAGAATACTCATTCCCAACATTCCCGACAAGAAGATAGTATATCTCGCCACACGCTCGTTTGTGCCCGTACTGATGAAAGCGGGAGTAAAGGTGTACACATATACGCCCGGGTTTGTTCATGCTAAAATGATGATGGTGGACGACGAGCGCGCCTTTATCGGCACGTGCAACATGGACTACCGTTCCTTTTACCTGCACTACGAGTGCGGCGCACTACTGTACAACGTCGACACCATACCTGCAATGAAGACCGATTTCTTATCCACGCTCGAGGTAAGTCACGAGCTGACGTACGAGGAAGTAAGCGACGTCACCGCCATAACTCGCCTCGCCCGCGCCATCCTGCGCCTATTCGCGCCGCTGCTGTAGGTGACACAAGCGGCATGCGCCGCAGTGATTCAATTTATTGCTTTAAGCTTTTCTATAGTAGCGATGTTTTTATTTCGCTTGCTCTCAAAGTCGATAAACGCTGTCAATTCTTTCTCCGTCAAAGAAACGGTCATTTCCCGCTCGTGCGATATTGTTGACAGAATACAGCGCTCACTTATATATACTTCCAAATCTTCGTAAATCAAATTGATAATTGAATCGAAAAACACGTATCCCCAATCATGCGTCCAATCCTGCTTATAAGACGGAAGCTCTTTTAGCGAGGCGTTGAGAAACATCCCCTTTATCTCATCGGTCAATGCGAAATCACAGACCTCGTGCAACATGCTCGAATATCCGAACGTCACGCGCGGACCCAGCGAATTGTGAAAAGCAAGCAACTTTTTGTCCGTATATGTAAAATCAACCGGAATAAGATAATTTGACTTTGCACTGCGAAGCGCTTCATGTTCTTGCTTTATAATAGATCTGCAATAGTCTGTAAATTGCTTTTTTGTGGGAACACCGTCGAAGAAATCTATCAACCAATCGGACAACTTCGTCTCGCCTTCTTTGTAATTTTCCATTTTTTCGGTATATTCGGATATCGTTCTCAAGTGATTCTGTCTCATTTCGCGCATAGCGGCAGTAAGATACTTTTGTTTGAACGGGCGCTTAATCGATCTTGTCGCGCAGACTGCTCGCGTGCCGATAGAAATACAAAAGCGAATGAGCGCATTCCGTTCCGCCGCGGTCAATCCCGTATGACAGCTTTCATCCAACTGAAACTCGTAAAGCATTTCTCCCTCCGACAGATTGCTTTGATATATAATGATTATAGCATATAGGCGTCAAAAGAACAAGCGGCCTATCTTTGACTAAACTAAGATCGACCGCTTTATTCTTATTTGATTTTTCGTTTCTTTGAGCTATTATTTTGCAGAGCTCATTTTTTCGAGTATACGTTTGTCCGAATTCATGCGCTTCAGCCGTCTTATGGTTGCGGCACGAGATTTTGCGAGCTTTTGCTCGGACAGATACAGCTCTCTGTCCTCGGGCGCAAGCGTGGCGAGGAAGGCTTCCTCTTCCGCTTTCTTTTGCGCGGCGAGTTCTTTGCGCTTGTCGGCACGGGCCTTTTGCGCGGCAATCTGCTCGGGCGTTTTCTCGACGGGCGGCTTCTTTGCTTTTTGTTCCTTTTGCTCCTTGCGGTACTGCTTGATACGCTCTTGGTCCTCGGGACCGATAGGCGTTACACTGCCGAGTAGTTTGGACAGCTCCTCTGCCTGTTCCCGCTCGAGCGCCGACGCCGTCTCGCGGTAGTGCGCGTATGCAAGACGCGCTCTGTACGCGCTGTCGTCAAGCTGTTGCACTTGCTTGGAATCGGTGGACGCGAGCTTACTATCGGCCGCCGCGGCGGATTCGAAAAATCCGGGGTACTGCGGCATGCTCGTGACTCCGACGTCCTCGATGTTGGGCGCGATATCAGACTTGAGCCGCACGCCCTGCTGGCTTAGCATGATACCTTCCGCCGTCTGTACAGGGCTAAGCAGTATGCTCTTGCCACCCGACAGACTCGTCATGACCAACAATTGTCCGTCCTCTGCCTGGCGCAACGTCGCGCCTTCTCTGAGCGCGGCGGCAAGCGTAACAGGGGTGTCGGGCGCAGGGAGCGAATCGAGTATAGCCGCCGCCTCGGGAGTCTTGGGCAGTTCTATCGTCTCCGCCTTTATAAACTCGTTGAGTCTTAGGTCTATCTCGCGACTCTCGGCGAGAGTCTTGGGCTCCTCCGTAATCATGCCGATAACGTCCATTACGGCGGTGATTTCTCTTATGTTGTCATAGCGAAGGTTGACGTCGGACAGAGCCTTGGCGCCCTTTTGAAGCGCGGCGTTGTCGCGCTTTCTCCGCTTCTCGGAATTACCTATGTAATAGAGCACGATCCACATGATAATCAGAATGAACAGCATGAATATCAGCGAAACCGCGCCGTTCTCGGACTGCAAGAATCCGAACAGATATCCGAAAAATCCGCAGTGCTTACCTGTATATATACCGACAACGTCTTCGTATGTAGCGTGATAGTTGTCGTTGCCATCGGCGTTGTCGCCCTTTGTGACAAAATAGACTGTGCTCGTCGCCGCGTCCGTATTGACGGACACAACGCGGTGCGTCAACAGCATTGTGACATTGCCGTCTTTGTCCACCACCTCGAACGTGATGACCGTGTCCGCTTTGATATCGTCGAGCGACGTCGGCTTCTCGTCCACTATCATGTGCCCGCGCGGAATGGTCGGGTCCATGGAATCTGTGACGACGGCGAACAGCCTGTAATTGCCGAACGTCGGGTAATAATGCGGCAAGAAGATATTGAGTATTGCGTTGACTAGCAATACTATGACGATCAAAATAAGTAAGCCTAAACCGATAAAGCCGAAAACACGCCCGACTTTTCCCTTACGCTTAGGCTCGGGTCCGGGCAATGCGGCAACCTGATTTTTCCCCTGTGATGTTTCCATATCGCGCATAGTATAACACACGCAAAAACGAATGTCAATACTGCCCGAAAAATTTATATGTACAATTTTAAGCCGTAATAAACGGCAAAGCGCCGCTTTGCCGACGACTTAGGCGCGAACCGACGCGCGTCTGCTCGAATCGACGGCGTCGTTAGCTCTTAGAAACTATTTCAAGCGCCAACTTAATTATTTGCTTCTGCCCGAACATCGGTATTTCGATTTCGGCTATGCGGTTGTGTCGGTTGATCTTGACGATATTCCCTTCCATGCCGATGAGCGGACCGCCGGTAACGATAATCTTGTCACCCTCAATATAGCCTACCGAATGTTCCAAACACCGTTTGCCCTTTAGCAGGTACTCCAATCTCTCGCGCTCTTCTTTTCTCAGAGCGACGTCCTTTCTGTCGCCGTAGCTCAATAGTCGAATGATATCGTGCGATTTGTTTATCACGTCGAACACGAGCTTGCGAAACAAATCCTCGGGCATGTTTGTCTCGAAAAACACGTAGCCGGGGAACAACGGGCGTTTTTTGTACAGCTTGCCCTGTAGTCGCGCTTGCTTGTCCCTATAATACTGCTCGGACTCGGGGCAAAACGCGTCGTATTCGTAACCGTCGCAAACTTTTGCGAATGCGTGATTAAGAGCGTCGACTACACTGCCCTCTGTGTTCGACCTCACGTACATAACATACCAATTGTACGGCTCTTTCATTGCCACCTCGCAAAGTGTTGCCTGTAGCTTTACGTTATCACAACAAGATTATCATGTCAAGAGATTTAATATTATTCTCCACGCTTTTGCCGAAAAATACTTAGCACACTTCCACCGTCGATATACAAAACGGTACAAATTCACCGCGGTTAATAACAAGTCGGGCGGGCGCTCTCAGTTGCACACCCGCCCGACGCAACACAGGAGGAAAATTACGCGTTTTCGTATCATTCTTTTACGGCACAGTCGCGCGTCAGACGGGCAAGCAGCCAAATGCTGCGCGACGTATGGGGTGCCGCTCACCTCAATATTGTGATATGATTACACAGTGTCAGCCTGTGGCTGCGGCGAAGGAGTTTAGTAAAACCTAAATGACTGAGGCGGCTATAGCGCAGTCAGAAAGTGTTGCGCTGACGGCGGAGATGCGCCGCAGATGGGCAACAGTTGGTGAGGCGGCGACGG
>JAFLVF010000026.1 GCA_022508425.1 Clostridiales bacterium
CTTGACCCATGTAAGTCTTTACCTCCATAATCGACTCTGTCGGAGTCGATGCCCCCGCGACAATCCCTATTGTGTCGCCGTCGGGAAAATTAATATTTTTGAGATCGTCTGTAGAGTGGACAAAATACGTTCTGGTATTGACGCTCTTGCACAACTCGTATAGCTTGGTTGTATTGGAGCTCGACTTGTCGCCTATAATCAATATCGTGCCGCATTCCGAAGCGAGCTTTTTCGCTTCCTCTTGACGCTCGTAAGTAGTATAGCAAATTGTGTCGAAAATTTCAACCGTTTTCGAGTGATTTTTGTGTATTTTTTCAGAAAGTTTTTTGAATTTTTGACCGTCGAATGTTGTTTGACAAACGAAGCACAGCTTGTCGTAATCGCCTATGGCGTCAAGGTCATGCTCGTCCTCGATGACGGTTGCCGTATTTTCGCACCAACCGTTGGTGGCAATTACTTCCGGATGGTGCTTTCCGCCTATGATTACTATATGATAGCCGTCAAGATAGTGTTTACGCACTATATCGTGAATTTTTGCGACGAACGGACATGTAGCGTCGATTACTTTAGCTTTGCCCTCCTCGAGCGCGCGGTACGTCTCCGGCGACGCGCCGTGCGAGCGAATGATTACTTTGCAATTTTCGGCCGAATTGGGAAGCTCTGCAACCGACGAAATTGTCTTGGCTCCGCGTCTATGCAAATCGTCGACAACCGTCTTGTTATGAATTATATCGCCGAGTATATAACAATTGTCCCCGGCGTTTTCTATCGCGGTATCAACCGCCTTCTTCACGCCGAAACAAAACCCCGCGCTGTTCGCAACTACGATTTTACGCATTCTTGCCTGCTTTTCGCGCTTGTTTTTTGGCAATTTTATACTGTTTTTTCAAAAGTTTTGCGTTTTGCCGCTTTATCTTTTTCTCTTTCTTCCAGCCCTTTTCTTCAACGTATTTGTCGAGCTTGGCGAGCGTTTTTTCTATGCCGGCGCGGAATCTGTCCGTGGCCTCTTGAAGCGTACGCTCGTCGGTACGCTTGCCGTACAGGTCGGATATATCTATTCTGTCACCCACGCCTATATAATTGCGTCTGAACAGCTTGCCCTTGTGATGGACGGCTATAGGCACGACTCCGGCCTCTGCCTTGATTGCAAACATCGCCGCGCCCGAATGCATGTGCATGATTTCGCGGTTGACGCGGTTGCGCGTGCCCTCGGGGAAAATACTGATTGCGTCGCCGTCTTTGAGCGCGTTGATGCACTCGCGCATTGACGACAATTCGGGCTTATCGCGGTTTACGAACAAAATACCTATCTTTTTCAAAAACCAATGTTGCAGCTTGCCACCCTCGTTCTCCTTCTTTGACAGCGCGCGCGTATACCCCGGAATCCAAAAGATATGATACGCTACATCCATCCATGACAAATGATTGCTGATCAATATTTGTCCGCGGTCGTATTTGGTATACTTGTCCTTATCCATCACTCTGCACGGGAATAGCAACCTCGCGAGCGGAAAGAGCAAAAAGCGAAGCACCATGTGGAAGCGATTCTTCATACTACATATCCCCCGTAACATCGGCAATGATTCTGTCGGCAACTTCCGCCGCCGTCATGCCGTCGGAATTAATTTCCACCGCATCGTATGCGCGTTTTAGCGGTGCGACGGCGCGCGACATGTCGTTCTTGTCGCGCAAATTCACATCGCTCAACACTCCGTCGTACGTGACAGACTGCCCTTTCTCCGTCAGCTCGTCGAAACGCCTGCGCGCTCTGACCTCTGCCGAAGCTGTGAGATAATACTTAAACTCCGCATTGGGCAATACGACCGTACCGATATCCCGCCCGTCGAGTATGACCGGGCTGTCGGCGGCGGCGTCGCGTTGCACGGATAATAATTTTTGTCTGACGTACGGAACGGCCGACACGTCGGACGCCGCCATAGAAACTTCGGGCGTCCGAATAAGGTTGGAAACGTCCTCGTCACCTACAAACACGGCCTGACTGCCGTTTTGATATTTGATGCCGACTTTGACGTCTTTAAGACACTTCTCGATATTAGGTGCGTCCTTCGTACCGACACCGTTGCGGAGCACCACAAGCCCGAGCGCGCGATACAGCGCGCCCGTATCGAGATATGTTATACCGAGTTTGCCAGATACGAGTTTCGCTACGGTACTCTTGCCGGCGCCGCTCGGTCCGTCGAGCGTAATTGAATATGCGTCGGTCAAATCCTTTCTAAGCTTTCGAGCAAGGCCGATATATTTGTTAAAAGGCTCGACTTCCGTCCACGCAGTAATCATCACGCGAATACAGCCGGTAACAGCCCCGTCGATATTGGGCTCTACGCACGAAAACAGCGGCACATCGTACCCCGCCTCTCGCGCCGCCCGCGCCGGATAAAACGCCGTAATATCGGGCGTTGTGGAAAAAGTCATATTTACAACGTCGGCATTGGTCAACGCGTTCTTAAAAAACAGACAATTGACGAGTTTGGCCGTGTTGTCAGTTATCGATTTAACGTCGTTCGTCGCGGTGACCGCGCCTCTTATGGAAACTAGTTTTTTATCCATTATCTTCTCCTGCGCTTACTCCCGCCACATACCCGGTCGAAAGCGCAATTTGTATATTGTATCCACCCGTCAGAGCATCAACGTCAATCACTTCGCCGCCGAAATACAGTCCGCTTACAAGCTTTGACTCCATCGTCTTGGGATTGATTTGCTTGACGTTTACACCTCCGCTCGTTACAACCGCACGAGAAAACCCTTCTGTGCCCGATACGGTGAGTCGAAAATGCTTGATAACGTCGCACAGCGCGCTCCGCTCCGCTTTGGTGACCGAATTGACAACGCGGTTGCCGCTTACGCCCGACTTATCTATTATAAACCTAATTATCGAATTTGGCAACAAATCGTCAAGCGCATTTTTCAGTTGCTTGTTCAAACGCGTCGAGAAATCTTTGATTATGCGTTTATCGAGCTCGTCATCGCTCAATGCCGGCTTGAAATCTATATAAACGTCGTAAGGGAATTCGCGTTTTGCCGCATATGCGGACATTGTCAATGCAATGGGACCGGATATGCCGACATCGGTTATCATAAGGTCGCCGAAAACGGACGGAATCTTGTCGGCGGATACGGTTACGTTCTTCAAAGTGAGCCCTTCTGCATCCGATAGATCCTCCACAGTCTCCAATCCCACAAGCGACGGATAGCACGGCGTAATTTCATGTCCAAATCGTTTAATGATGTCGTGCATCGATCCGTCCGAGCCCGTCGACGGATAGCTCAACCCACCCGAGCAAATAATTACGCGGTCGAAACGCTCTTTTTGCGCATTGTCGACATCCAAAATAAAGCCGGCGTCGGTCTTTTCGATACTATTAATTTTGACGTTTAATCTAAATCGCACGCCGTTACTTTCGGCATAATGCCTTAATGCCGCGGTTATATCACTCGCCTTGTCGGACTGCGGAAACGCGCGACGACCGCGCTCGACCTTGGTTTTGCAACCGTTATTCTCGATAAGCTCCATCGCGTCGTACGGCGTAAACTTAGACAGCGCCGAACGAAGGAAGGGCGCATTGTTTACCACATTGCTTAAAAACTCGTTGTTGTCGCAAACATTGGTAAAATTACACCGACCTTTGCCGGTAATATACAGCTTTTTTCCTAGCTTTTCGTTGTGATCAAACAACACTACTTCGGCGTTCTTACAACTGCCGGCCGCAATCAGTCCCGCCGCGCCACCGCCTATTACACCCACTCTCACAGCTTGAACTCCTTGCCGAACAATTTGTTCATCGTGTCGTAATCGGTCCTGTCTGTGTTGAGCGGCGTGATTGTTATGTACCCGTTTTTGCAGTACCACTCGTCCGTCTCACGATTGAGAGTATCGTAATCTCTGTGTCCTGTAGGAATAAAACTTAGCTCGCCGCTTTCGTCGTACCTGTCGATAAACGTTTCTTGTATATTCATGCGCACAATCTTAATGCCTCGCGGAGTACCTACCGGATAGTTGATATTCAGCATCGTCGTTCGCGGCAAATCAAATGAAAGAAGCATAGCGAAATTGTCCTTGATAAAACGCGCAAACGGAGCAAAATCGACATTTTGGGTATTGCTCATAATATCCAAAGACAACGCCATAGCGCGAAACCCCGAGTGCGCCGCGTCTGCGGCGGCTGCCACAGTACCAGAATACATTATGTCGCTACCGAGATTTTCGCCGCGGTTGATGCCCGATATAACCAAATCGGGCTTTGGAAACAATCTATTTCGCGCGAGCTTTACGCAATCTACGGGAGTGCCGACCACCGAGAATACATTGTACTTATACCCGTCTACTTTTCTATACGAAACAGTAATAGGCTTCATTGTCAGCGAATGCGAAAATCCCGATTTTTGCACGTCCGGCGCGACTACCGCTATTTCATGCTCTCCGCAAAATAAATCGGCGACGGCGTGCAATCCTTCCGAATCGTAGCCGTCGTCGTTTGTCAATAATATTCTCATAAGAACCTCTGAATAAGTGACGCGTCAAGATTGCGTGGAAAATTTATGTGATACGAAGGATATATGTCGTTGGTCGTAGCCGCAGCCTACGTCCGCGACATATAGACGCACGTAGCGCGAAAATTTGTAGCAAGATCGGCGCACGAACTGTGCGGAGGTTCTAAATAGGTTGAACTTTGTTAGCTCCGTCGTAAATTGTCTTATCGATTCCGTGAAGCTTTGCCTCGCGTTTTTTGAAGAACGGCATTGCAAGCTGAGGAAACAGCGCGTACGTCAGCACGTCCTCTTCTTGTATGGCATACTCTTCGATTTCCTTTCTGTACGCGTCGAGCTCGGGCTTGATATTGTCGGCGGGGCGGCATGTTATGCGCGGCATATCGCCGATAATCTTCTTTACAATCTTTTCGTCGGGCTCGACGGGAAGCTTGCCGTATTCGCCGGCCAACACGCCTTTTGTTTCTTTCGTAACAGATTTATACCGCTCGCCCGTCAATACGTTGAGCACGGCCTGAGTACCGACAATCTGCGACGACGGCGTGACAAGCGGCGGATAGCCGAGATCTGCGCGCACGCGCGGAACCTCTTCCAACACCTCGGTTAGCCTATCCGATGCATTCTGCTGTTTGAGCTGACTGATGAGGTTGGAAAGCATGCCGCCAGGCACCTGATAAATGAGCGCGTTCACGTCTACCTTCAAAACCTTGGGATTGAGTATGCCGTCAGCCGTCAAGCGTTCCGCCACCTTTCTGAAATACACCGTGCATTTATTGAGCTTGTCAAGGTCGAGCCCCGTATCGTATTCGGTGCCCTTCAACGACGCGACAAGCGACTCGGTCGCAGGCTGGCTTGTGCCGTTACCGAGCGGCGACAGCGCAGTGTCGACTATATCGCACCCCGCTTCAATTGCCTTGAGATTGACCATATCGCCGGTGCCGGCGGTGTTGTGCGTGTGCATGTGTACGGGAATCTTAACCTTGTCTTTTATACGCGAAACAAGCTCGTATGCCGTGTACGGCAACAGCAAGTTGGCCATATCCTTTATACAAATTATGTCCGCGCCCATGCTCTCCAATTTTACTGCAAGGTCTACGAAATAATCTATCGTATGCACTTTGCTCGTCGTATAGCACAGTGCCGCTTCGACAGTGCCGCCGTATTTCTTGGTGCTGTCGATAGCCTGTTTCATATTGCGAATATCGTTGAGCGCGTCGAATATACGAATCACGTCGATGCCGTTCTTGATAGACAAGCGGCAAAACTCGTCTACGACGTCGTCGGCATAATGCTTGTAGCCGAGAATATTCTGACCGCGGAAGAGCATTTGGAGCTTTGTGTTCTTGACCGACTTACGAAGCGCCCTCAACCTCTCCCACGGATCCTCGTCGAGATATCTTAGACAGGAATCGAAGGTCGCGCCGCCCCACGCCTCGAGCGCATAATACCCCACGTCATCGAGCATTTGTGCCGCCGGTAACATTTCGTCGGTGCTCATGCGTGTCGCGGCCTGGGATTGGTGCGCGTCGCGCAGTATTGTTTCCATGATCTTGACTTTAGCCATAATACTTCTCCGTTAAATTCCAGATAGGCGGTTAAACGCCGAATATAGAAAGCAGAACGCCCGCCGCAACCGCCGAGCCGATTACACCTGCGACGTTGGGGCCCATTGCGTGCATCAATAGGTAATTGTTGGGATCGTCCTTTTGCGCCACCGTTTGAGATACGCGTGCCGCCATCGGCACCGCGGAAACGCCCGCACTGCCTATCAGCGGATTGACCTTGCCGTGCGAAAGCACATACATGAGCTTGCCCATGAGCAAGCCGCCAACCGTTCCCATGATAAACGCAGCAAGGCCAAGCACCACGATCTTAAGCGTGCTGACAGTCAAGAAAGTCGTGCCGACCGCCTTTGCGCCAACGCATACGCCGAGGAATATTGTAATGCCGTTCATTAGACCGTTGCTTGCGGTATTGGCAAGACGGTCTGTGACAAGACATTCTTTGAGCAGATTGCCGAACATCAGCATGCCCAATAGCGGCAGCGAATCGGGCAAAATAAGTCCGCAGACAAGCGTGACGACTATGGGGAAAACAATCTTCTCGCGCTTGGATACAGGGCGCAGCTGCTCCATTCTGACGGAGCGTTCCTTTTTGGTCGTCAACAATTTCATGAATATGGGCTGAATGATAGGTATCAGCGCCATGTACGAATACGCCGCAACGGTGATTGCGGGTAGCAAATCGAACTGCTTGAGCATTGTCGTAACGTATATCGACGTGGGGCCGTCCGCACCGCCGATAATAGCGATTGCGGCGGCTTGAGCGCCGTCAAAGCCCAATAATATTGCACCGAACAGCGTAAAAAATATGCCGAGCTGTGCCGCCGCACCCAAAATAAAGCTCTTGGGGCTGGCAATCAGCGGACCGAAGTCTGTCATCGCGCCTATGCCCATAAAAATCAGCGGCGGAAAGATAACCCACTCGACTCCCTTTTCCATGTAGTACAATAATCCGCCGGGGCTGGTAACGCCGTCTGTCACCGTCGGCTCTTTCATCAAAATATTAAACGCGCCCGGTATGTTTACGAACAACATACCGAACCCTATGGGCACGAGCAGTAACGGCTCTTTCTTAAGGCCAATACCCACGAACAAAAGCACGCACGCGATAATCACCATGACATAATTTTGCCATGCGGACTGGACGAGCCCCGTACTGCCCCATAGGTTTTTGAGCATTTCTACGAAATTCAACTCTGTTACCTACCCTTAGCTTATATACGCGAGCACCGTTCCGGTCTCCACGTTGTCGCCCTTCTTGACGGCATATGTAACGACGCCGTCGCACGGCGCATTGATGTCGTTTTCCATCTTCATAGCCTCGAGGACGAGAATTTTCTCGTTCTTCTTGACTGTATCGCCGTCCTTCTTGGCCAACGAAAGAATGAGCCCGGGCATGGGCGACGACACTTTCTCGCCGCTAGCCGCTTTGGTTGCCGCGGGTGCGGGCGGTGGCGCGGGTGTTGACGCCGCAGGCGCTACGGGCGTGGAAGTAACAGTCGCACCCTCGCCGACTTCTTCCACGTCGACGGAGTACGCCTTACCGTTTACAACAACATTGAATTTACGCATATATCTATAACTCCTTAAATTATCCGATTATTATTTCCGCGAGATGCGGCGAATTACGAATTCCGGCGCGGCGCCGTTGTCTTGCTCGCCTGCGAGAATGACTGAAATAGCGGCTGTGATTGCCGCTACAACCTCGGCGTCGCTCTCTTCGCTGACAGGCTCCTCCGCAACGATTTCAGGCTCGTTAGGCACCTTCTTCTTGCCGAAATCGAAGAGCTTGTCGCGGCTCATAAACTTGGTCTTGAATATAAAGCCGGAAAGATAGAATATTCCGACCAATAGCGCCAGCACGAGTACGACTATGACAAACCCGACCAACGCATATAGCGCGGCAGTGCTAAGCGGTGTATCAGATGCAGACAAAAATGCTACCATACCGCCTCCGATCACTCGATGTGCGCGAGCAGCGCGGCAAGAAGATACGAACGCGTCGCGTTCGGGTCAATAACGTTGTCGAAGTGTCCGCCTTTCGCTATCGTAAGTGCAGACATATTCTCTTCCGAATATGATTTAGCGAGCTTTTCCGCGGCCTTATCCTTGTTTTTTGCGGACTTGATATCGTCGGCGAACAGCAAACGAGCCGCCGCTTCCGATTCGAGCGCACCCGCTTCGGCGCTGTCCCAAGCAATCTTATATTCCGCAGGCGAAACAAGCGCGGTATAAGCGCCGCCTATTGCTTGCCCCGTCACTACCGAGAATATATCCACGTCAAGCGTATTGACCTGATAAATCAGATTGCTCATTTCTCTGATAAGCTTGGCGTCGTCGCTTCCGCGCTCCGTACCAACGCTGTCTACGAGGAAAACCACGGGCGTTTCCGCGTTTTCGCATACGTTCAAAAACTCGCTTATTTTAGTGCAAGCGTCGGCTGTCAATCTGCCTCCGCACGTCGCCACTACGCCGACAGGAATATCGCCGAGCGTGGCAAACCCTGTTGTCACGCTATCCGCATACTCCGCTCTCACAGGCAAAAAACTGTTCTTGTCGAAAACCTCTTTTATTACGTCGTCCGCCTTGACGCCACGCTTGAGATTTTTGCACACGCGGTTGAGGTCGTCGCCCGAAGTAGCGCCGCCGGAGAACACTCCGAGCATTTTGCACACCGTTTCTTTCAGCGCTTTGTCGCTGTCGACGACGTTGGTAATAAGTCCCGACTTTACGCACGACGTTGCTATCGCTTTGGAGTCCGACCCGAGAACAAGCGGTGACGACGTAGCGACTACGCTACCCGAATAACCTATTACAAAATCGCTTATTCCGGCTATGTACGACGAAATACCGAAATTATTACCCTTGATAATAGAAATAATGGGCACCTCGCCGTAAGCGACAGTATATGCTCTAAGTATAGAGCCGTAGCCTTCAAGACACTCGATACCTTCCGAGAATCTCGCGCCGGACGTATCCCAAACGGCGATTATCGGCTTATCCATGCGTACGGCGTTGTTGATTGCCCTTACAATCTTCTTTGCATTGAGCGCGCCGATAGAGCCCTTGAGCACCGCCGAATTGACGGCAAATACGCAAACGTTAGTGTCGCCTACGCGCGCAAAACCGCTGACAACGCCCTCGCCTAGCGCATCGCCGAGATCCGTTTCCGAACTCATGAACGCGTCTGTCTCTACGAAAGATTTGTCGTCAATAAACGAATTGAGAAACTTTATTACGTTTTTATTTGCCGCCGCTATATTAGCTTTGGCGTCGCGCAAACTTTCCATTTGTGCCTCCGAAGATATTACCTTTCCATTATATCACCGCGCGACGAAATTTTCAACAGTTCGGCACGCATTTTTTATAAAAATTATCCGAACGTTTACATGCTCTTTAGGTACGCAATCTCGTCGCCGCTCAGATACCGCCACTCGCCGCGTTTGAGTCCGCCTAAGCGTAGCTCTCCGATCGCCACGCGCTTGAGAAACAGCACCCGCCGTCCCAGCGACTCAATCATATTGCGTATCTCGTGATTTTTGCCTTCCGTGACAGTTATAGACAGCTTTGTTCCGTCCTTTTCGGCGCCCACGACCTCCACCTGCGCTCCGCTGTATACTATTCCGTTGTGCGTGACGCCGTTTCGAAGTTGCTTTATCTCCCCTTCGGTAGGCTCGCCCTCCACGCGCACGGAGTAAGTGCGCTTGACGCCGTTTCTAGGGTGCATAATTTTATTTGAAAGCTCGCCGTCGTCGGTAAGCAACAGCAGCCCTTCGGTGTCGTAGTCAAGTCTGCCTATAGGGAAAACGCGCCTGTTGACCTTGACGAGATCGAGTATAGTCTTTCGTCCTCTGTCGTCGCTCACCGTGCAAACACAGCCCTTCGGCTTATTGAGCATTATGTAAGTCTTGTTAGCGCGAATGGATACCGCGCGCCCCTCGACCGTAACGGAATCGCCATCTTTCACATCGGTTGCAAGCGCCGTCACGACCTTGCCGTTAATCTTGACTTTTCCGTCGGTGACGAGCGCTTCGCATTTTCTGCGGCTGTCTATTCCGCAACTGCTCAAATATTTATTTATTCTCATAAAAGCAAAATCGACCTTAATTTATCTATATGATAATCATAGCCGATTTCGAAAATAAAATCAAGCGTTTTAATAAATAAAGGCGCTTGACCGTTTAACGAGAGAACGCCTCGTCCATCAGTCTCATACACTCTTCAAACATATTGCCGCAATTCATCACCGCGCAAATATAAGTTTTGCCGTCGCGCGTAGCCGATGAAACGAGACATCTGCCCGCCGCCCGTGTATAGCCCGTCTTGATGCCGTTGCCGCCCGCGTAGTTGAACAAGATTTTGTTCTTGTTGGGAAAATTACGATCGCCGGACGAAATCTTGTGCCTTTTCGACGCAACAATATCGCGGAATATGGGGTTGCGCATGGCGTAAACGGAAATCAAGCAAAGATCGCGCGCCGTCGTATAATGGTCGGCGTGGTGCAAACCGTTGGGATTGGCAAAATTGGTATTTTCTGCGCCGGCTTTGGCTGCGGTATCGTTCATCATTTTGACAAAACCTTCCACGCTTCCGCCCACAATGACGGCAAGAGCTACAGCGCAATCGTTGCCGGACTGTAGCATAAGTCCGTACAACAAATCCCTCACCGATATCAGCTCACCGTACTTTAGGTATAGCGACGAACCCTCTATCCCCACCGCCTCTTTGGGCACAGGCACGGGCAAATCGAGATTGGTACAGTGTTCGAGCACAGTTATCGCCGTACAAATCTTGGTAGTGCTCGCCGGCTCGCGCCGCAAATCGCAGTCTTTGCTGAATATCAGCTCGCCGGTATTGCCGTCGACAAGCGCCATTGCCGTCGCAGTGCTGCTTACTTCCGTCATATATCCGCTTACGGCGCCTGCTCGTGCAGGCGAAAATCCCGCGCAAAACACCGCTACGACGGCTACCATAAGTATATTGAGCAATTTTCTTCTCATTTCTTCCTCTTGCCGAACAGACTGCCCACCACATCCGGAACGGTCTCCAAAACCTTGTCGATAGTACTCTTGCTTCCGACGTTGAGCATGCGCACAGACTTGCCGTCGCTTACCAAAAAGCATACTGGCAATACGCTCATTCCCGCGCCGGACGCTCCGGCAAAAGGATATTCGGACACTTTCTTTCCGTATTCGCCGCCGCCAGAAACGACGCCTACGCTGATTTTGCTTATAGGAATAATGCTCGTTCCGTCAGCAGTCATTATGGGCTCGCCCACAATTATATCGGCGTCCGTCAAAGTGCGAATTTTGCCGAACGCGCTATCCATAATACTCTCTATCGGGTGCTCGGTATGCTCGACCGGATATATCGGATTATCCATAAACCTCTCTCCTGACCGTTATTGATGTCGGCTTGTTAAATGCGGCCGCTATCAAGGCAAAAATAGTATCTGCCAAGCAAAACGATATTATGCAGTATGAGTCCAAGCATATACGCTCGTAATCGTACTCACAGCGCATATTGCACTCGCCGTCAAACCCCATTACTGCGCGCGCGCTGTCATATCCGGCGCAAATCGATCCGACGGCAACCGCTGTTACGGCGGCGTCGCCCGAGCCCATAATTCCGTCAATATCTACAACACGAAACCTTATCCGCGCAATGAATATCTTTGCCACGCGCAAGAGATAACGTTTCAGCGACTTGTTGGGCTTATTATTGCTATCGCCATTTTCGCTTTCGCTTTCGTTATGCTTTTTCTCTACGGCGCGCAAAACAATATTCAAATCAAAGCTCTTTACGAATATCGGTATGAAAAACAGCTTGATTGTTATCTTGCCGTACCCTTTGTCTGTATCGCCCGAAAACAGTGCGGAAATCAATATCGGCGAAGCGATAATATGCAAAAAAATAACGGCTAACACAAGATATTTCACAATCTTAGTATTTGCCGTTAGTAATCTATATATTTATAGTTTGTATCTTATTCCGCGTTTTCGTCCGTCGCCGCCGCCTCCGACATGGGATCGTCCGCTTCTATCATCATGACGTCCTCGCCCTGCAAGAAGTCGGGGTTGTCGGCGTTTTCTTCCCCACCGATATGATCGTAATTATATAGCGTCTGTTCGTCGGGGGCTTCGGTTGTCTCTTCTATTTCGCGAATTTTTTCGAGTAGCTCGGCGCGGCCCGGCAAATCGTCTATATTTTCTATTGCAAATCGCTTGAGGAAGTTTTCGGTCGTGCCGAACAACAGCGGTTTGCCTATGGCGTCTTTGCGCCCAACAATTTCCACAAGGTTGTTCTTGAGAAGGGCTTGTATGGCGTAGTCGCTGTTTACTCCCCTGATATGCTCGATATCAAGCCTTGTGACCGGTTGACGGTACGCTATTATCGACAATGTCTCCATTGCCGGCGTAGACAGCGCTTTTTCCATAATGGGATTAAGCACGCGAGCTATTATGTCGGCATAATCGGGATTGGAAGCGAGCTGCAATTTGCCGTCAAATGTGATTAGCTTTATGCCGCAATGCCCGCCGTATCTTTTTTGCAATCTCTTGACGGCCGCGTTTACCTCGCTCTTTTGCAATTCCAACAGTTCGCATATATCCGAAACCTTGAGCGCGTCTCCCGAAACAAACAGGAGCGATTCCAATATATTATCTATCTTGTCTATATCCATTTCCATAATATGTGATATCCTCCAAGCAAGTACAATCAATCTTGTTCGTCAATATCGTCTGACGCGTCGTTATCGACCGCAACCTTTTTGTATATTGTTATCGTATCGAATATTTCGCTCTGTTCGGCTACGACAACTTGGTTTTTGAGAAGCTCTAATAGCGCCATAAACGTAGTCACTATCTCGTTGATCGTAAAATCCTCGTCAAACAGCTCGTCAAACGTAACTTTATCGGCATTGTTGACGCGCATTGTTATGTAGTTCATCTTGTCGGGAACGGTGAACGGGTCGAGGTCGATCTTGCGTGTCTTAAATACCTTTTGCCGCGTACCCAGCTTCTCGAACATCCTTTGAAGCGCTTTTATCAGTCCGTCCGTCGTCATGTCCTTCAGCACGAGGCGCGGCATTCCCACGCTGTCGTCGGGTGCGCGGTAGTGCATATTGATTATCTCGCGGCCGCGCATCTTCTCGGCGGCTTCTTTGAATATTCTGTACTCTTCGATGCGGTTTATAAGCTCGGTCTTGGGATCGTCTTCGGGCGCAATTTCCTGTTCTTCCTGGCGCGGTAACAGCGCACGCGATTTGATTTCCAACAGTGTTGCCGCTATATCTATAAAGTCGGCAGCTTGGTCCAAATCGAGCTCGTCCACTTGATCCATAGCCGCGAGGTATTGTTCGGTAATGTCCGAAATGAATATATCTTCAATCCTGATTTTGGCGCGCTTGACCATGTCCAAAAGCAGGTCGAGCGGCCCGTCATAATTGGACAGAACGACGGTAAAGCTCTCTACGTTGTCCTGTGCCTCTTCGATTAGCTTGTTGACCCTTGCCATACTATACCCCCGGGAGCATTAAGCCCCAGAACGACACAAAACCGTTGCCTACATGCCCGACAAAGAAGTTTATATACGTACCGAGCACATCGATATACCTAAACCAGCTCGGAAGCGCCGCATAGTTAAACGCCATCGACACGAGAAAACCGAGCCCGACAAGTATCAAGATCAAATACTGGCCGTTAGTGCGCATAAAATCGCAGAACTTATTGCCGCGGTGCGTAAACACCTCTACAATTCTGAATCCGTCGAGCGGAAATATAGGCAAAAGATTGAAAAACGCAAGCGAAAGATTTATCGAGAGCAAGATTGAAAAAAAGTACGCAAAATAGCCAAAAGCGGCATATTTAACGCTCGCCATCACCA
The DNA here is from genome assembly GCA_022508425.1 of Clostridiales bacterium. Lineage (GTDB taxonomy): Bacteria > Bacillota > Clostridia > Christensenellales > Pumilibacteraceae > Anaerocaecibacter. The sequence goes on from JAFLVF010000026.1 coordinate 13,953, forward strand.
TCAAACCGTATAACAGAGCGGAAAAGAACGCGATTATGACATTCGTTACAATGCCGGCGATAGCGACGAGAAACAGTCCGCGCCGAAAATGCTTGAAGTTGTACGGATTGACGGGAACGGGCTTTGCATAGCCGAAGCCGACGCACATCATCATGATAAATCCGATTAAATCGAAATGCTTAAGCGGATTGAGAGTGAGACGTCCCGCGTTCTTTGCCGTGTTGTCGCCGTTCCATTTTGCGACCAAGCCGTGCGCGACCTCGTGACAGACAATGCCCACGCACGCCGCAAGGAACACGAACACTATATTTATTAGCCAGTCCAGCGCTCCGCCGCCGTACAGCATTGCATATATCATGCTCTATAACCTCGATTTACTCTAAATGACAGTTTATGGTTAAGAGGCGTCGGAACCATAAGGTTATATGTGCGGCAAGTGATGCGACGCTTAGTCGCACTTGACGATCCATAAAACTGCTTTGCACCCAAATGTCGTAGTTTGGAGATAGTTTGGCTCTTGCGGAGCGCAGTCGTACTCTTCAGCGGTACGTCAAGCGACGCAATGGGCAAAATGACCCATAATACGGCATTTGGGCTTATGGAGCCCGACATGCCTCTTAACCTCTATTACTCATCGTCATCTTCTTCGTCGGGTAAATTCGCGTTGTGATAGACGTTTTGCACGTCATCGTCGTCGTCGAACATGTCGAGCATGCGCTTGATCTTGACAACTGTGCCCTCGTCCACGTCGACGGTCGACGACGGAACACGCTGAACTTCTGCAAGCAAGATGGTCTTGCCCGCATTTTCCAGCCCCTCGCGCACAGTGTCGAGCGCGCTCGGCGTGACGGTAACGTAAAACTCGCTGTCAGTCGAATCAAAGTCGTCCGCGCCGAGATCGAGCGCGAGCATCATAACTTCTTCCTCGTCGTCGCCCGCTTTTCTCTCGACGGTAATCACGCCCTTTTGATCGAACATGTACGACACGCAGTTGGTAGTGCCGAGCGAGCCGCCGCATTTATCGAAAATATGTCTTACGGACGCGGCGGTACGGTTTTTGTTGTCGGTAAGTGTTTCGACGATTACCGCAACACCGCCCGAGCCGTATCCCTCGTACGTCATGGCGTCGTAGTTGACGTTGCCGTCTTCGCCGCTCGCCTTCTTGATAGAACGCGTGATATTTTCGTTGGGCATATTGGCGGCGCGCGCTTTTGCTATAACGTCGCGCAAACGCGGGTTGTTGTTGGGATCGGGCCCGCCCGCCTTGACTGCAACCGCAAGCTCGCGGCCTATCTTAGTGAATACGTTGGCTCTCGCCGCGTCGGTCTTACCTTTTTGGCGTTTTATAGTCGCCCATTTGCTGTGTCCGGACATAAATTTTCTCCAAAACCGTTATTTATAATCAATTGTAATCGGTATAAGTATACTATAAGCGCGCTCGATTGTCAATCACTTTTTGTTTGATAGCAATATTGCGGGCAACCGTCACTTGGACAAAGCATACATAACAATTGCCGCCGCTATCGCAGCATTCAGAGATTCGATATTCTTTTGCGGAATACGCACCGTGCGCGAGCATTTATTCATAATTTCCCCGCTCACGCCGTCCGCCTCGTTGCCTACCACAATGCAGAACTTGCCGTCGGGTTTGACAATGGTGTCGAGCATTTCACCGTTCATATCGGCGGCGATGAGCTCATATCCGTTGCTTATAATATTGTCCGCGGATATATCGACGAAGATGTCGCATTTGAGCACGGCGGACATCGCGCTTCGCACAACCTTGGGAGAATACGGATCGCAACAGTTATTTAGCACAACACCGTAACCAAACGCACAGCAAGTTCGCAAGATTGTTCCGACATTGCCGGGATCGCGTATGCGATCGAGCAAAACGAGATTTTGCGTATTGCTGCCGTCAAAAACGTTCTTAGGACCGGAAAACACCGCCAAAACGCCCTGTGCGCCCTCGGTATCGGTGATTTTGCCGTATACTTGCTCTGTGACAACAGTAATAGGACAGTCGGCAAAATCTTGGCCGAACTCGCCGTATGCGCGCTCGGACAAAACGACCGATTTCAGCAAATCGCGCCGCGCGGCGACAGAATCGAGAACGTTCTTGTAACCTTCGGCAAAAAATTCGCCGTATTCGTCGCGGTATTTTTTGATTTTCAGCTTATTGATGCGCTTGACGAGCGCGTTGTTAAGTGACGAAATTATTTCCATAAACTATTACCGAAACAAGAGACCTCAGCACAAGTGACGCGCCAATATTTTCGCACTAACCTTTGCGAGATGTCCCTATAAAAAAGGCACTTAAATTTCTTCAAGTGCCTATAGAATTATTGCTACATTATTTGATGGCGTCGGCAGCCTTCTTGGCGAGCGCGGCAAAAGCTTCCGCATCGTTGACTGCCATTTCCGCAAGGACCTTGCGGTTGAGGTCGATTCCGGCAACCTTAAGCCCGTGCATAAACTTGGAATAGCTAAGTCCGCTGAGGCGTGCCGCGGCGTTGATACGCGCAATCCACAACGAGCGGAAATCGCGCTTTTTGCGGCGACGGCCGATGTATGCGTACATCTGCGACTTCATGACCGCTTCGCGCGCGATGCGGTACGAACGTGACTTCGATCCGAAGTAGCCCTTGGACAGTTTGAAAATCTTTCTGCGCTTTTTGACAGCGTTTACAGCTCTTTTAATTCTCATGATGTTGCCTCCTTACTTCTGCGCCATATTGCGAATGGTCTTTTCTTGCTTGGTCGATTTGAGGTAGGCACCTTGGCGCAACCTCATAATGCGCTTTCTCGGCTTCTTGTTGAGAATGTGGTTCTTACCTTGCTGCGCTCTTTTTACTCTGCCGTTGGCGGTAACGCGAAAGCGCTTCTTCGCGCCGCTGTGGCTCTTCATTTTGGGCATATTTAATTATCCTCCGAAAAGATTTATTTACTGTTTATGGGCAAAAGATTCATAGTGATGCTTCTGCCGTCGACCGCCGGCTTGCGGTCCATCGTCGCGACATCCTTTACCATTTCATAAAATGAGTTCATGACGTCGACGCCCATCTGCGGGCGCGCCATCTGCCTGCCGCGCATACGAATGGTGACCTTGACTTTGTCTCCGTCCGTCAAAAACTTGGTGGCTTGCTTGGCCTTGGTATTGATATCGCCCGAATCGATTGTCATGGACAGTCGAATCTCTTTGAGCTCGGCGCGCTTTTGATTCTTGAGCGCGTCCTTGGCCTTCTTGGTGGCGTCGAAGCGGTACTTGCCGTAATCCATAATCTGGCATACCGGCGGTTGGGCGTTGGGCGTGATCATAACGAGATCCAAACGGCGGTCGTCCGCTATCGTCTTTGCCTCGCTTGCGCGCATTATGCCGAGCATTGCGCCCGTCTCGTCCTTGACTCGCACTTCGAGATTATCTGCAATCCCGTCGTTGGTTACAAGCTCCTTAAAAATGGTATTGTCCTCCGAAAATAAAAATATGGGTCAAGCAAACCTAACCCACAACAAAATGAATAATCATATTATGCTGTTGACCGTTCCGAGTAAACCCGAACGGTGAGATCAAATCTGCTTGTACGATTATTATATCCTTTTCCTATCGGTTTGTCAATCGTTTTGACTAAAAAAACCGAAAATTTTGCAATACGCATACTATTGCGGTAGTTTATCAAGACTAATAAAAACTTTTCGAGGTGGATATGAAAAAATTTTTTATATTATTGCTGACGGCGGCTACGGCAGCGGCTTTAACCGCCTGCTCATCCAAAACGACTAACCTATCGGCGGAGGTCGACGACCGCGCAAATACGCAACAGATACAAGTCGAACCAGAAAAAGCGCCGGACGCAAACTATCCCGTCACATTCCCCCGAATCAAACGACCTGTACCCGGCGTAATTCGCAAAGCGTTCGACATCAGCGGAGAATATACTACCGAGTATGTGCACATTTTCGATCACGACGACGCGAAAGAAAAGCCGTTTTACACTCTCGAGCTCAACGACGACAACACATTTTCTTTGCATGCCGAAGTCAACGGCGTAAACTCCGACCACTACGGCAATTGGTATATCAAACACGGCGGCTCGATAATACTCTTCTACGACGAGCCGATCGATACGCCCGCCCACAATGTTTTCGTATCGGACAGCATGTATATGGAAATGCTTCCGCACGGCAAAATCATGTTCTACGACAATTGCGCAACAATAGTATTGTCGAAAACGGAAGAAATCGCCTAATAATTACATTAATTCATAGTCACCGATCTTATAAACTCCGGATTAGACATGGAGCGAATAATGGCATCGGACGAGCTTCCGTCATCGATTACAGCGTCGGATAGCTTTCGCGCACGCTCTATTATCCCCTCGTCTATTTCAAGCGTGCCCGCGCCGTGCTGGCGCAGTCCTACGAAATCGCCCGCACCGCGAAGTTTGAAGTCGAGCTCGGACACCGAGAATCCGTCGGTGACCGAGCAAAATTTCTTGAGCCTGTCGAAAGCCTCGGGCGAACTTTCTCCGCCCAGCAAGAAGCAATACGATTCCTTGGTGCCGCGACCGACTCGGCCGCGAATCTGATGTAACTGCGCAAGCCCGAACCGCTCCGCGTCGTACACGATTACGTTTGTGGCTTCGGGCACGTCTATTCCCACCTCTATTACCGTCGTCGACACCAATACTTTGATTTTTCCGGACTTGAAATCGTCCATAACGGCGGTTTTTTCCGCTTCTTTCATTTTGCCGTGCACACAGCCCGTGATGGGCGCAAGCGACGACTTTTTGAGCATATTATACACCTGCTCCACGCCGGTAACCTCGTCGTCTGTATCGGCAATTCGCGGACAGATTACGTACGTGCGCTCGTCTTTTGCCGCACACTCGCCGACGTATCTGAACATATCGTTGATTTTCCTTTGCGGAACGACGGAAGTATGTACTTTGGGTCGTCCGGCAGGCAACGCGTGTATTTCGCAGACTTTAAGCTCGCCGTACAGCGACAGAGCAAGCGTGCGCGGAATGGGCGTCGCCGTAGTGACGATTATATCAGTTTTCTTGCCCTTTTGCTCGAGCTTCGCGCGCTGGTTAACGCCGAAACGCTGTTGTTCGTCTACAATCACAAGTCGCAAGTCGTTGTAATCTATATCGTCGCCTATCAGCGATTGAGTACCGACAATACAGCTTGCCACGCCGTATTTGATATTGAACAGCGCCGTTTCCTTCTGCACCTTGTTCATCGACGCGCACAACAGCTGTGATTGGACGCCGAGTGGCTCGAGAAACTTTGTCATCGTCGCATAGTGCTGGCGCGCAAGAATTTCGGTAGGCGCCATAATCGCCGCTTGATATCCGCTCATTGCCGCATAGTACATAGCGCATAATGCAACAACGGTTTTGCCGCTTCCCACCTCGCCTTGCACAAGCATATTGACCAATTTTTCCGAGCGCATAGCCGTTATTATGCCGTCGATTGCGTTCTTTTGGTCGTCGGTAAGACTAAACGGCAGTGATTTTACGAATTTATCGACGATTTCGAGCGCCGCGTTGTACGTAAAATCGCGCTTATCGTCTTTTAGCAAGCGGTACGTCGTAATTACGTAACACAAATTCTCGATAGATACAGAGCGCCGACAAGCCGCAAGCTGTTCGCGGTTTTTCGGAAAATGCACGCCGCCGAGCGCGTCGCCGAGCGGCATTATGCCGAACTTATGAGCGACCGATTTAGGCACAAAGCTGTTTATTCGCACGTTGTTAAGCGCGGTCTTGACAGCGTCGCCGATTCAAAGGCTATAAAGGAGCGTATGGGCGTTGTTTTTGATGATCTATATTTCGCCGGACATCTCAACGCCAGGGAGATCGAAAAACAGCTCCGGGGCTTCTATCCCAACTGGGACAGCGACGACTTTTTCCGCAGAGTAGAGGCATT
>JAFLVF010000027.1 GCA_022508425.1 Clostridiales bacterium
ATCACAATATTGATGTGAGCGGCACCCCATACGTCGCGCAGCATTTGGCTGCTTGTCCGCCTGCGCCGCGCCTAAGCCGTCAATCCATATCGGTCAAAGCATTCATATATGTGCTAAATCAGTAACAATGAAACTAACAAAATCTCAAATCGGGCGTACGCCCCCGCATAAGGTGACTATGAAAAAACTTGAAAGTTTAGACAATGTGCTCGTCGTCGGCGGCGGCGGCAGAGAGCACGCCATCGTCGAGAAGCTGAAATCATCGACCAAGGTGGGTACGATATACGCCGCGCCCGGCAACGCCGGAATGGGCGTAGTCGAGACGGGCATAGGCGCCACCGATATAGACGGCATCGTCGAGTTTGTCAAGTCTCACGACGATATAGCGATGACGATTGTCGCGCCCGACGATCCGCTCTCGCTCGGTCTTGTAGACAAGCTGTCGGCACTCGGCAAGCGCGCTTTCGGGCCGACCAAGAATGCTTCTAAGCTTGAATGGTCCAAGGCGTATGCCAAGGACTTTATGAAAAAGTACAACGTCCCGACGGCGGCGTACGAAACCTTTGACGACGCCGACAAAGCAAAAGACTATATCCGCTCTTGCGGTCACCGCGTGGTGGTGAAAGCGGACGGGCTCGCGCTCGGCAAGGGCGTCATCGTCGCGGAAACTACGGACGAGGCGATTGCGGCGGTCGACGAAATCATGCGCGACAAGAAGTTCGGCGCGGCGGGCAACCGCATAGTCGTCGAACAGTTCCTGACGGGCTACGAGGTGTCGGTGCTTAGCTTTGTCGACGGAGAGCATTTTTCTCTCATGCCGTCGTCGTGCGACCACAAGCGCGCGCTTGACGGCGACAAAGGGTTAAACACCGGCGGCATGGGCGCGTACAGTCCCTGCCCGCTGTTTACGGACGAGCTTATCGATAAGACGGTCAAGACGGTGGTCGAGCCCACGGTCAAAGGCATGACGAAAGAGGGCGCGCCGTTTAAGGGCGTGCTGTATTTCGGACTGATGGTGGACGGCGACGACGTGCGGGTGCTCGAATACAACGCGCGCTTCGGCGATCCCGAAACGCAGAGCGTTTTGCCGCTGCTCGAATCCGATCTTTACGATATTTTCGGCGCGTGCATAGACGGAACGCTCGACAAGTGCGATATCAAGTGGTCGGACAAAAAGTCGATAAACGTTGTGCTCGCGAGCGGCGGCTATCCGCAGTCGTACAAGAAAGGGTGTGTGATTACCGGCCTGGACGAAGTAAGAGACGCCAATGTGTTCTTCGCAGGGGTCAAAAAATGCGACGAGTGCGGCAAGCTGGTGACGAGCGGCGGGCGAGTGCTGTGCGTTCAGGCGGCGGCGGACGACTTTAAGACCGCTCGGGATATTGTCTACCGCGAGATACGTAATATCAAGTTCGAAGACTGTTATTACAGGAAAGATATCGGATCAAAACTATAATTCAATTACGATACGGAGTTTACACACATGATCAAGCGTATATACACCGAACGAAAGGCGAGCAACTCGGCGCTTGCGACCGAGCTGTACGAAAACCTCGGGATAAACGTCACCGCCAGAATGTTCATTCGCTACGACGTGGACGGGATTTCCGACGAGCAGTTCGATAAATCGGTGCCCATTGTGTTTTCCACGCCGGCGACGGACGACGTGTATTTGGAAAACTTGCCCAAAGTCGGCGGCACCGTATTCGCGACGGAATTTCTGCCCGGGCAGTTCGACCAGCGCGCCGACTCCGCCGCGCAGTGCGTGCAGTTGCTTACGCAAGGTGCTTTGCCCAAAGTGCGGTGCGCGTGCGTGTACGCCATCGAAGCGGGCGAAAAGGAAATCGAAGCGATAAAAGGTTACCTTGTAAACCCCGTAGAAAGCAGGCTTGCGTCACTCGACAAGCCCACAACGCTCGAACAGCAGTTGGCAGATCCCGAGCCCGCGCGGCTTGTAGAGGGATTTTCGCAAAAGCCCTTCCTCGCGCTCAATGCCTTTTACAAAGAGCAGGGATTTGCGATGAGCATGGACGACCTGTTGTTCGTGCAGTCGTATTTCAGGTCGCTCAGGCGCGACCCGACGTACACCGAGCTCAAGGTCATCGATACGTATTGGTCGGACCACTGCCGACATACGACGTTCTTGACGGCGCTCAAGACCAAAATCAAATCGGACAATCCGCATATCGGCGAAGCGTATGCAAACTATACCGATATGTTCAACTATATGTACAACGGCCGCGACGACAAATACCCGTCGCTCATGGACGTTGCGACGATCGGCGCGAAATTCTTGCGAGCTCGCGGTTTTGCTCCGCACGTCGACGTTTCGCCCGAAATCAACGCGTGCACTATCAAGCACGACGTCGTTATGCGCGACGGCACGACCGAGCCGTACTACATACTGTTCAAGAACGAAACGCACAACCACCCGACGGAGATAGAGCCTTTCGGCGGCGCGGCGACGTGCTTGGGCGGCGCGATACGCGACCCGTTGTCGGGCAGAGCGTATGTGTACCAGGCTATGCGCATAACGGGCGCGGCGGATATCAACGCGCCGTTTAACAAGACTATAGAGGGCAAGCTCCCTCAACGCGTGATTACAAAGCGCGCGGCAAAAGGCTATTCGTCGTACGGCAACCAGATAGGTCTGGCGACGGGCGAGGTCAAAGAATATTATCACCAAGGCTACGCCGCAAAGCGGCTTGAGACCGGCTTTGTCGTCGGCGCGGCGAAAGCGGACGACGTAGTGCGCGAGGTGCCTGTGGCAGGCGATATCGTCGTATTGCTCGGCGGCGAGACAGGGCGCGACGGTTGCGGCGGCGCTACCGGATCAAGCAAGCCGCACGACGCGCATTCAATTGAAACGTGCGGCGCGGAAGTGCAAAAGGGCAACGCTCCGATAGAGCGCAAGTTGCAGCGGCTTATGCGTTGCGGCGAGTTTACTCGGCTCATCAAGCGTTGTAACGATTTCGGCGCGGGCGGCGTGTCCGTCGCGGTGGGCGAGCTCGCGCCCGGGCTGGATATAGAGCTCGGCAGCGTGCCCAAGAAGTACGCGGGACTGTCGGCCACCGAGCTTGCCATATCCGAAAGTCAAGAACGCATGGCGGTAGTCATTCGCCCCGAAGATTTGGATACGTTCAAAAAACTGTGCCATGCCGAAAACGTCGAAGCGACCGTCATTGCAAAGGTCACCGACGAGGGCAGAATGAGAATGTTCCTAAACGGCATGCTCATAGTCGACCTCGAGCGCAAGTTCCTCGACAGCAACGGCGTGCGGCAGGAGGCGACGGCGGTGATAAAGGATCCCGTCGTCAAGTATTTCGGATCGTTGAGCGCCAAGCGCAACGCTTTGTACAAAAAGGGCGACTACTCGGCATTGCTTGCCGACATTCTGTCCGACTACAATGTGTGCTCGCAAAAAGGCCTGTCCGAGATGTTCGATTCGACGGTAGGCGCGGGCAGTGTGTTTATGCCCTTCGGCGGCAAGAATCAGCTTACTCCCGCCCAAACCATGGCGGCGAAGATTCCTGCAAATACCGATATCTGCACTGTCGCTTCGCATGGCTTCGATCCCGAACTGTGCGAGCAGTCGCCGTATGTAGGCGGCATGTATTCGGTCATCGTCGCGGTGGAAAAGCTTGCGGCGGCGGGCGTAAAACTCGACAACATTTATCTTACAATGCAAGAGTTCTTCGCGCGGTGCACCGACCAAGAGAAGTGGGGCGCGCCCATGTCGGCTCTCCTTGGCGCACTCACCGCGCAGATTAAGTTGAAACGCGCGGCAATAGGCGGTAAGGACTCGATGAGCGGCACGTTCGAAAAGATAAGCGTTCCGCCCACTCTAATATGCTTTGCGCTTGGGCTTGCGGACAGCGCCGTCGTAATAGACAACGTGTTCAAGTCACCCGGCGAGCGCGTATACAGATATAAATTAAAGCGCGACGAGTTCGGCTATCCCGATTTCGAAAATCTCAACGATTTCCTGCGCCTGTTGTCGGGCGAGATAGGCAGAGGCAACGTGACGGCGGCCTCCGTCATCGAGCGCGGCGGCGTAGCGGCGCAGGCGGTCAAGTCCTGTCTCGGATCGGGCGTAGGCTTCGCCTTTGCGGGTAATGACCGCGACCTGTTCGAAGAGAGTATCGGCGACATAATCTTCGCGGCAAGAACGGGTGACGACTTTTTCGGTTACGACCTCGAGTTGCTCGGTGTTACGACCGAGTCGGACAAGTTCGTAATCGGCGCCAACATCACTCCCGTCGCGGACGGCAGCGACATCGTGTACGACGGCAAGGAGATAGATAGGCGCGTTTTGGCTAAAGCGTTTACTTCGACCTTCGAGGGGGTGTACCCGACGACGGCGAAAGCGGAGGGCAAGGCGACCAACGCCGACGGAAATTGCGAGGGAATCAGTCGCACGCGGAGCAAAAAGCCGCGGAAAGTAAAGGTCTTTATTCCCGTGTTCCCCGGCACCAACTGCGAGATAGACACGGCGCGGAAGTTTGAACAGGCGGGCGCCGAGCCCGTAATCTTCGTCGTCAAAAACCGCAGTCCCAAAGACGTCGAGGACAGCGTAAAGGCGATGGCAAAAGCGGTCGACAAGTGCAAGATATTGGCGCTTCCCGGCGGATTTTCGGGCGGCGACGAGCCGGACGGCAGCGCCAAGCTGATTGCGGCGTTCCTGTCCAACCCCATGGTCGCGGAGGCCGTCGAGAACATGCTCTATAAGCGCGACGGTCTCGCAATCGGAATATGCAACGGCTTCCAAGCGCTCATCAAGCTCGGACTGCTTCCCGGCGGGCACATCAAGACGCCGAGTAAATCCGATCCCGTCCTGACGTTCAACAACATCGGCAGACACGTGTCGACACTTGTTGATATTCGCGTAGGCTCGACGTTCAGCCCGTGGCTCAGCCACTTAAAGACGGGCGACGTGTTCACGGTGCCGGTATCGCACGGCGAGGGCAAGTTCTTCGCCGACGACAAGACTATTAAAAGCTTGGCGGCCAACGGTCAGATAGCCACGCAGTACTGTGACTTCGACGGCAACGCGACAATGCTGTCGCCATTCAATCCCAACGGCTCGGTAAACGCCATCGAGGGCATAGTCAGCCCCGACGGCAGGATTTTCGGCAAAATGGGCCACAGCGAGCGCATAGGCGCGTACATGATGAAAAACGCCGTCGAGTGCTACGCCAAGACGGACATGGGCATATTCAAGGCCGGTGTGGATTACTACAAGTAAGTCGATAGATTATTAAAATTTCGCTATTGACAAATGCGTATAAATGCAATATAATACAAAAACTATTTTCGGTAAAAAGCGAGTAAATGGGATTTTACGGGTATTTGGTGACGGTAGTCATGACCGCGGTAATAGCGACTTTGGTTGCGGCGCTGTTGATTAGACAGGTCGTGCTGTTACTCATGCGCCAAGTCAAGCTGTATCATTCCATTAAGCTCGTCGAGCTCAAGACGAGTAAGCTTGCATATTGGGTGTTTGCCGCGCTGATAGGGGTGTTTATCTTCTTTACGGTGACGGCGATGTCCGATCCCGAGTCGGTGGTTACGGAAGCGATAAAGGGCACGTTCGACGTAACGCGCGCACACGTCAATATCGCGCTGATGTTCGCCCTTTTGGCCATGGTGTCGGCGGAAGCGTTTGTCATTGTGCTTGCCATATCCAAGACGGCCGTCGTCGACAAGGGCGTGTACACCAACTTCGGCATGCTGGATTGGCATCAGGTGCGCGACTACATAATTGACGAAACGCGGTGCGTGCTCGTCCTCTCGTCCGACAAAAACACGTTCTACACGCTCGACAATCTCACGACGCCGTTCAAGGTCAAGCGCGAAGACATAGAGAAATTGAAGTTTATTCTCAACAAGAACAAGAACAAGTTTTCGGGCTTCGACGGCGGCGAGGATTGAAAGATGCACATATATTTTCCGCAAAGAATATAGGGACATCAGAATAAGTTGTTCCGTAAAAGGAGGTCGATATGGCGAAGGACATAGAACGTATAATAGAAGAGCTCGTCGTGCCCGAAATGGAATACGTCAAATCCCGCACGCTCAAATCAATCTCCATCGAAGAAGAAGTGCCCGAAGTCGTCTTGCCCAAGACCAAAGCGGAAGTGTACAAAGAAGCCAAGGGCAGGCTTAAGCAAAAGACGGCCGCCGTCAGCAAGGCGTACGAGAAGAACAAGGCCAAAAACAAAGGCAAAAAGAGCGCGCCCAAGGTCAAGACGGTGGAGCTGGAGACGGCGGCGGCGGCAGTGGCCGGCACGCGCTCGATAGAAGAGCGCGAGCACACCGCCCGCATAAAATCCCGCTTGAACACTGTCAAGAAGATTGTCGACGAGCCCAAATGGGTGGGGGGTAGCGACGAGCTCGTTCCGTTCGCCTGGCGCATGCCCCTCGTCGAAATCGAACGCCCGACCAAGGTGTACCGCGCCGTCGTCAAGGCGTCAAAGGAAAGCACTACCTTCCTGACTCCGCAGCGCGAAACAAAAGCATAGTATAAAATACAATATTTTGTCTTAAATTGCGTGTATGAATGTACACGCAATTTTTTGTGGTATAATTTCGACGCTTACGTCTTGCTTTTGTGCGCATCTTGCTATTGATTTCGCAGATTGCTGTGTTAGTTCTCATTGCCGTGGCGCTGCTACGACTCGTCGGACTTGCTCTTTGCGAAATCGCTTGATCAATCTGTGCACAACGCGCGACGACGCGTCGTAGCCGGCGTTTTGTCGGTTTCCGTTTTCTTGTAGAGGTGTCAAATGAGCCTGAACAAAGCACAGAGTATTGTTATCACATTGTTAAACGTACTGATAGTCGCGCTTGTGGCAGTCATTCTTTTCCTGCCCAATTTTCTTAATAGTCGGGCGGACGAGCCCGCGTCGGGCGACGTCGTGAATCCGCCGATAGAGGACGATCCGCCGCCCGAAGAAAATTTGCACGACAAGTACCGCGACGCCGCGTCCGGCAAGGTGGACGGTATAATACGCGAAACGCGGCTGATGGGCAACGGCGACGAAGACGTCGTCAGGGTGTTTTTCCGCGACGGGGTAGCGTTTATATTCGGAAACTCCACCGTCAAGGGGCTTGATTTCGACGAGTACGGCGGATTCTTGTGCGTGGTCAACGGCGCGGGCAAAATACTGTCTTTTACATACTTCGGCGGCAATATCACGGCTGTGTGCATAATGCCAGGCGGATATTGCGTGGCGGCGGGCAGTTCGCTCTATTTCGTCGACTATTTGGGCGCAAAGAAAAAGATAGCCGCAATCGAGGGCGCGTGCAAGTGGCTGTCGCCCGAAAATTTCGGCATAGCCGCCGTGACCCAACCGTCGTCGACTTCGTTGTTGTACACGGAATTCGCCCAAAACGGCGACGAGTATATCAAAGCGCACTCGACGAGGATAGAGAGCGGGTTTAACCTCGAGTTTTTCGCGTGTTATACCTTTTACGGTTCCAAGAAGATGATAGCGGCGCGCACATACCGTTTGCCGCTGTACGATTCGATAGGCTTTTTCACATTCGAGCCGGGCGGGAGCTCGCAGGACTATTACCACGGCAACAGCGCAGAGCTGTCTATCAAGCCGTATGCCGTCACGCCGTACGCCAACGGATATTTCTCGGTGGTGTCGAGAAACGGCGTCGCGGCGATATTAAGCTTTGACGATGGGTTTTCAAGCTATTCTGTGAGCAATCTCGGCTTCTCGTTCTCCGACGCCGCGCTCAACTTTGTGGGCGGAAAGTATTATGCGAGCTTTGCGCGCGGCGACGGCGCCGTGACGTATTCGCTCGACGAGCATTTGAGTAGAACGCGTGTTGATTTTCTCGACGGAATATTGCCGCAATGCGCGACAAAGCTTCCGTCGGGCGAGGCTATATTCGGCGGCAAAGTGTACGGAATGGGCGGCAAGAGCGGCAACGCGCTGTCGTTCGCTTCGACTGACAAAGACAGCGTTACTTTCGATATAACGGACGGCACGGTGCACGCAATGGAATATACCGACAGCGGAGTAATCGCGGTAGTGTCGGCGAGCGGCGGCGACGCGCTGTCCGCTCCCACGAGCGGCAAGGATATTTACGTGCTGTTGCTCGACAATTTCTAATCGGCAGTTTTGTCCGTGTTTATCGTATCCTTTATTATTTGGTAAATGCGTTCCGTGCCGTCGACGGCCAACGAAGCGCATGCGGCTTTGTAGGCGATGCGGTTGCTGTACGTGTCGGTGACGGCACGAAGAATATCGTCGGGCGATGCTACGCCTTCTCTCAAAACAGCGACCGCGTTTTTTGCTCTAAAATACTCGGCGTTTTCTATCTGGTCGCCGCGCGACGCCTTTTCGAGCGGTACGGCGATTGTGGGGATGCCGAGCGCGATTGTTTCGGCGAGCGCGTTGGCGCCGGCGCGCGAAACAATCACGTCGGCCACCGAATACAGCGCGCTCATATCGGTGCAAAACTCGAGCTGCGAGTATCCGTTAGCCGAAAAGTCGGTTTTCTTGCCTTTCCCGGTGACGTGAACGCACGAGAATTTTTTAAGTATCTCGGGCATGGCGCCTACTGCGAGGTCGTTTAGCGCCGCCGCGCCGGACGAGCCGCCTACGACTACGAGCACGGGCTTGGTCTTGTCGAGACCGAATTTTTTGAATGCCGCTTCTTTCACACTCGGTTTTTGGGCGGCGTATATCTCGGCGCGGATAGGCGAGCCGACGTATTCTCCGTTACGGAATCTGTCCGCGCAAGGAACGAATGCGCACAAAATTTTGATTGCGCGACGGCGTGACATTTTGGTGACTATGCCGGGCGAGAAGTCGCTCTCGTGGCATAACAGCGGAATGCCGAGTGGCTTGGCCGCGAGCACGGCGGGAAGGGAAGCGTAGCCGCCTTTGGAAAAAATAAGGTCGGGTGAAATGTCTTTTAGAATAGCTTTCGCCTTTTTGACGCACTTATTGAGTTTGAACGGTACTGACAGGTTTTTGAATATTTTGTCGCGGCGGAATTTCACAGTTTCGGTTTGGAAAAACGGTATGCCGCGCGCCGAGCACAGATCTTTTTCCATGCCGTCGCCGCCCATGTACACGCACTCGAACTCGTTTTTCAGCCTGTCGATCAGTGCGAGATTGGGCATGACGTGTCCGGCTGTTCCGCCGCCCACGAATACTATTTTTTTCATTGATTCACCTCCTCAAATGTTCGCATTACGTATGAATTTTACCCTTAGGTATTGACAGGAATTGCCTTTTTGTGTATAATTCATATTAGTAATATACAACTATTTTCTCTATATTATTACCGGAGGAATTATGGCCGAATTTATGACCATGCGCGACGGAAAGAAAGTCGCTGTAACATATTGGGAAGAAGTTTCATCTCCGCGCGGTGCGGTCGTGCTTGTGCACGGAATGTGCGAATACATCGCGCGCTACGACGATTTTGCCCGTTACCTAAACGTCAACGGATATTACGTAATAGGAATGGACAACCGCTCTTTCGGCGACACCGATCCCGAAGAGCTCGGCCGCGGTTATGTGGGAATGTTCGAGGACACGGTAGACGACATCAAACAGCTTGTGGACGAGGCGAAGGGGCGGTGGAACCCCGACAAGGTATTCGTCATCGGGCACAGCTACGGCAGCTTTTTGACCCAGCGCTTTATCGAGAAGTACAACAAAGACGTCGACGGCGCTATCCTCAGCGGCTCGGCGCTCCAGGACGGATTTATACTCAAAATGGGCAGTAAAATCGCGAACGGCAAGTTCAAGAAGGACCCCGCCGCGCCCGGCGAGATTTTCGCAAAGCTGACGTTCAAAAGCTACGACAAGAAACTGTCGTGCTCGACCAACGGCTGGCTCAACCGCGATAGGGCCGCCGTCGAAAAGTACAACGCCGACCCTCGCTGCAATTTCATTTGCTCGGTCGGATTTTACAAATCGATGTTCGACGGGCTGAAAGTGACCAACAAAGAGCGCAAACTCGTCCCGTCGTCGTTCAAACTGATGATTGCGTCAGGCACGGCTGACGGCGTAGGCGGTTACGGCAAGCTGGTTAAGAAGCTCGCTAAATCATACCGCAAGAAGTGCGGGCTCGATCCCAGAGTCAAAATGTACGAGGACGGGCGGCACGAGATACTCAACGAGCTCAACAAGGGCGTAGTGTACGAGGATTTCGTCAAGTTCTTGGACGAAGCAAGTGAAAAGTAAGTTAATTCGAATATATACTCGGAATTTATGTTTAATATTGTTCTTGTAGAGCCGGAAATTCCACAGAATACCGGCAATATTTCGCGCACGTGCGCATGCACGGGTTCGAGGCTTCACATCGTAAAACCCATGGGCTTTGAGATAACGGACGCCAAGCTAAAGCGCGCCGGGCTTGATTATTGGGACAAGCTCGATTTGACTTACTACGACAATCTCGACGCTTTTTTCAAGGCGAACGAGGGAAATAGAATGTTTTTCCTTTCCAAAAAGGCGACAAAGCGCTATACCGACGTTGCTTACCGCGACGGCGACTTTTTGGTGTTTGGCAAGGAAACCAAGGGGCTTCCCGAGAGCCTTATCATAGACAACGACGCGGCGCTTAGGATACCCATGGCAAGCGGCTTGCGCTCGCTCAACCTCAGCAATACCGTCGCGCTCGTGCTGTACGAAGCGCTGCGCCAGACGGGCTTTTACGGGCTTGTTTAATGGCTTGTTTGCGGGGCTTGTACTGTCCGAATATACACAATATATAGGGGTGGACGTACCCCTTTTCAAATAAAAAACACAAGATAAAAAAATTTTCAATCGTAATTCGCTTGAAAAATATTTTGCTTTGTGCTATAATAAATCGTTATAAACGAAAGTGCGCGATACGGAGGAGATAATGTCAGCGAAATACAGTGCAGGAGATATAAAAGTCCTCGAAGGCCTGGACGCCGTTCGCTTAAGACCGGGTATGTATATCGGTACTACAGGCGTAAAAGGGCTTCATCATATATTATGGGAGATAGTCGACAACGCCATTGACGAGGTTTCCAACGGCTTTGCTTCAACAATTACGGTCACCATTCACGCGGACGGAAGCGCGTCGGTCGAGGACGACGGGCGCGGTATTCCCGTAGATATTCATCCACAGCTCGGCGTGTCCGGCGTAGAGGTTGTATTTACTCAACTTCACGCGGGCGGCAAGTTCGACACGTCCAACTATGCGCACTCGGGCGGACTGCACGGCGTGGGCGCTTCGGTCACAAACGCGTTGTCCGAGTGGCTGAAAGTCGAGGTTTTCCGCGACGGTAAGACGTACCGCATGGAGTTCGAGTCCAAGGCGGTGGGCGGCGAGATCAAGGGCGGTATACCCAAGTACCATTTAATAGAGACGGGCGAGAAGACGACTAAGCACGGGTCGAAAATCAGGTTTATGCCCGACAAACGCATATTCGAGACGGTGGTGTTCCAATTCGAAACAATTTCGCGCCGGCTCAAAGAGCTCGCATTCCTCAATAAGGGCGTCAACATTACTCTTATCGACGAAAGAGTTATGCAGGGCGACAACTACCGCCAGGTCGCGTTCTACTACGAGGGCGGCATAGTCGATTTCGTAAAATACATCGACGAGGCGCGCAACACTCTGTACGACGAGCCTATTTTTCTCAAGGGCGAGCGCGACGGTATAGCGATGGAGCTTGCATTCCAGCACACCGACGCATATACCGAAAATCTCTTTTCTTACGTAAACAACATTCCGACTACCGAGGGCGGCACGCACGAGACGGGCTTTAAGTCGGCGTACACCAAGGTCATGAACGACTTTGCAAGACGAGTCGGCATGCTCAAGGACAAGGACTCAAACCTATTGGGCGACGACTACCGCGAGGGACTCACCGCGGTGTTGTCCGTGCAGATGACCAACGTCCAGTTCGAAGGCCAGACCAAGACCAAGCTTGGCAATCCCGCGGCGCGTATAGCTATCGAAGCGCTAGTCACACAGCTCCTCGGCGATTATTTTGCCAATCCCAAGAACGAAGATGTCGGCGAGGAAATACTCAAGAAAGGCTTGCTCGCCGCCAAGGTGCGCGAGGCCGCGCGCAAAGAAAAGGAAATCACGCGCGCAAAGAACGCTATCGACAACTTCAACCTCGTCGGCAAGCTGACTCCGTGCACGGGCAGAAAGCCGGAGAACAACGAGCTGTTTATCGTCGAGGGCGACAGCGCGGGCGGAACGTGCAAGCAGGCGCGCGCTCGTTCGTATCAAGCGGTACTGCCTCTTCGCGGCAAGCCGTTAAACGCCGAGAAAAAGCGTATAGACCAAGTATTAGCCAACGAGGAAATAAGGACGCTCATTTCGGCGCTCGGCTCGGGGATAGGCGAGGACTTTAACGTCGACAATCTCAACTACCACAAGGTGATTATTTTGTCGGACGCCGACGTCGACGGGTACCATATCCGCGCGATACTTCTTACTTTCTTCTTCAGGTATATGAAAGACCTGATCAACGAGGGGCACGTCTATATCGGGCTTCCTCCGCTCTACAAGATAGAGAAGGGCAACAACGTCGAATATGCCTACGACGAGGCGGCGCTCAACGAAGCCAAGTCTCGGTTTGGAAAGGGTGCGCTCGTTCAGCGCTACAAAGGCTTGGGCGAAATGAACGCCGACCAATTGTGGGAGACGACAATGGACCCCGAGCGCCGCGCTCTCATGCAGGTCAGCATCGAGGACGCCGCGGAGGCCGAGAAGCTCGTCTCTGTGTTGATGGGCGACGCGGTAGAGCTTAGGCGAGAGTACATTATTGAGCATGCAGATTTTAACAAAGTAGACGAATTCAACCGCTGACGGCTTATGCATCGGACGGATGCGGGCTACGTGTACGTGGTCGGCTTGGTCACTTAGGTCTGACTAAGCTCCCGTCGCCGACCACGTACCTGTTGCCCGCCTGCGCCGCGCCTAAGCCGTCAGCACGAGATGGTTCGCGCGCGTCTACGCCGTCAATTCAGACAAGAGGGCAGTTCCCCGTATCACGCAATGAAGGTGCCTTCAAAAAAAGAGGATAGTTATGGCAACGGAAAACGAAAAAGATAAGAAGATAGGCAAGATTATTGTTCAGCCCATGGAAGACGTCATGCGCGATTCCATGATACCGTATTCTGAATCGGTCATATTGGACCGCGCTTTGCCGCGCGTAGAGGACGGACTCAAACCCGTTCAGCGCCGCATACTGTACACCATGCACCAGCTCGGCATTACGCCCGACAAGCCGTACAGAAAGAGCGCGCGTATAGTCGGCGACTGCTTGGGTAAGCTTCACCCGCACGGCGACTCGTCCATATATCAAGCAATGGTAAGAATGGCGCAGTCGTTCAATATGGGCGCGACGCTCGTCGACGGGCACGGCAACTTTGGCTCTATCGACGGAGACGGCGCGGCGGCCATGCGTTACACCGAGGCGCGTTTGACGTCGCTTGCGCTCGAACTGCTCCGCGACATCGACAAAAACACAGTCAAGTGGTCGTGGAACTTCGACGACACCATATTGGAGCCCGATATTCTTCCCGGGCGTTTTCCCAACCTGCTTGTCAACGGTGCGACGGGAATAGCCGTCGGACTTGCGACCAATATTCCGCCGCACAACCTGATGGAATCGATTGACGGCGTAATCGCATACATCGACAATCCGCGCATTCCGCTCAAGCAGATGATGAAGATAATCAAAGGCCCCGACTTCCCGACGGGCGGCGTCATCATTCCGACCGAGCTTGAAAAGGCTTACGAAACGGGCAAGGGCAAGATATCCATTCGCGGCAAACTGCATATCGAAAACGACGGCGACAAGAAGGTCATCGTTATCGACGAAATCCCGTACGGCGTCAACAAGGCGCAACTGCTCGAGAATATTATCAAGGTGCGCGAAGAGAAGAAGGGCGTGCTGTCCGGCATAACGGACGTCGTCGACGAATCCGACCGCTCGGGCACTCGCGCAGTGGTCAAGATCAAGCGCGACTCCGACCCCAAAGAGATAATCAACGTTTTATTCAAATACACCAATCTTTCTACCAACTTCTCGTTCAACATGGTTGCCATCGCCAACGGCAAGCCGCAGCTCATGGGGTTGATGGACATCATCTCGTACTACGTCGACTATCAGCGCGAGGTCGTTTTGCGCAGGACGAAGTACGAGCTGGACGCGGCGAAAAAGCGCGAGCATATCCTAGAAGGCCTTGTAATCGCGGTAAGAAACATCGACGAGGTCATCGCCGTAATCAAGGCCAGCCCCAATACGACGGCGGCAAAGGACAATTTGAGAAAGCGTTTCGAGCTGTCCGAAGTACAGGCCCAGGCCATACTCGACATGCGTTTGGCCCGCCTTACTCATCTCGAGATATTCAAGCTTGAAAAAGAGCTCGCCGACGTCAGAAGCGAAATAACAAGGCTTGAAGCGATCGTCGGCTCCAAGCGGCTTCAAATGGAGCTTGTCAAGACCGAGCTACTCGGAATACGCAAGCAATACAAGGAAAACCGCAAGTCGGCAATCGTCGGCAGCGTCGAGCAGTACACAGTGCCCAGCGACGACGAGAAGCCTATCTTGGAATACGTGGTCGTCGCCAACGCCAACAAACAGATCAAGAAGATGCTGGCTAAGACGTTCTCCATGTCGACGCGCGACTTTACCGACAACTCTACGCTCAACGAGGTTTGCTCGAGTATAGTTCGAGCGGCGACGGGCGATCGGGTGTACTGCTTTACAAACCTCGGCAATTGCTACAAGATAGACGTCGAGGCCATTCCCGACGGCAAGTGGCGCGAAAAGGGAGAGCCGCTCAGCGCTATCGTCGCCGACGCAGTGGAGGGCGAGTATCCGCTGTACATGCGCACTATCGGCGATAAACTGCCCAAGGGCAACCTGTTGTTCTACACGCGCATGGGCCTTGTCAAGAAATCGGCGTGGAGTGAGTACGGCGTTGTCAAATCGAGCTTTGCGGCCACAAAACTTCGCGACGGCGACGAGGTGATTACGATAGAGGACGAGCAGGAGGGGTGCTCGCTGATGTTCGTCACGCGCGACGGCATGTGCCTAAACGCCGACATGTCCGACATTCCCATGCAGGGCAGGATAGCGACGGGCGTAAAAGGTATCGCACTGTCAGACGATGACGAATGCATACTGATTAGGCAGGTCAACGGCGACGGCGAGGTAGTGCTGTGCACAGACCGCGGATTCGGCAAGCGCGTATTGGTATCACAGATAGACGTTATGGCGCGGTACCGAAAGGGCGTAAAGATAATCGACTTTACGCGCGGCAAGTCGGACAACGGCAAGAAGCTCGTGTACGCTTCGTGCGTGACCGTGCCGTATAAAGTCGTGTTCAACGTGGGCGACGAATATTTGACCGCCTTCTCGACGGAGGACTTCACGATAGAAAACCGCATGCACGGCGGCAAACCGCTCATCCGCGGCAAGCACACCATTTCCGCATGCTACGCATACAACGACAAGGAATTATTCGGCTGATAATGAGCCTCTTGCACAAGTTAGTACACCAATCTTGCTGCCAATTTCAGCGCTAAGTTCGTCTATGAGTCGCGGACGTACCGCTACGAGTACGACCACGCCACATATCCGGCCTCTCGCAGAAATTTTCTTTCGCTACCGGCGCGTACTTGTGACGAGTCTCACCGCTAAGCAAAAATAGGCCGACGGCAAAATAACTCCGTCGGCTTTTTTCGTGCGCAGAGAGTATGCGCTTGTACAATTACATATAATAAACATGTGAAAAAAGCATACAAAATTATATCGGCGGTCGCGGTGACGTTTGCCGTTCTGTTCACTTTGCTTGTCGTAGGCGTGTGCGCGTATTATCCAAATAAATACAGTCAAGAAATAGACGAGGCGGCGGAACTCTTCGATATCGACCCCGCGCTCGTCCGCGCCGTCGTGTGGGCGGAAAGCAGGTTTGACCGAAAAGCGGTGTCGCGCGCCGGGGCCAAAGGGTTGATGCAGCTTATGCCCGAAACATTCGACGAGTGCGCGGAAAGTTTGGGCATGAAAAAAGCGGACGCTTTCGACGTTCGCTCATCGTTACAATGCGGTTGCTATTATCTATCCGCATTGCTTAATAAATTCGGCGACGAGACGGCCGCGTTGTACGCGTACAACGCGGGGGAAGCCAATGTACGGCGTTTTCTCGCCGGCGAAGAAGTCTTTCCCGAAACGCGCGCGTACGTAAAGTCAGTAAAACGCGCCCTGAAATTTTATCGTTTTTTTGTGCCGAACAGCGTTTGAAACAGCTCGACTGCTTCTGCCGTAAAATCGTCTAAACTTCTGTCCGACGGAATGCAAAAGTCGGATAGAGTGGCGCGGTAGGCGTCGGGGATTTGCGCGTCTATGATTTTCTTTGCGGCTTCGATACTCACGCCGTCGCGCGAAGAGAGCCGTTCGATTCTGATTCTTGTCGGACAGGTGATACACACCACGCAGTCGCACAGCGAGCTTAGCCCGCTCTCTAACAGTAGCGGCGCGGACAGAACGATGTGTTCACCTTTGCCGCACTGCGAAATTTCCTTTGCGATTTCTTGCTTGATAATAGGGTGAGTCGCGCCGTCAAGCTTCTTTTTCTCGTCGGCGTTTTCGGATATAATGCGCCGCAAGATTGCGCGGTTTAGCACGCCGTTGTCGGTAGCGGCGGGAAACAGACCGCACAGCAGTTTCTCGCCGTCCGTTCCGCGCCCGAAAAGCTTGCGCGAAATTTCGTCCGCGTCGATTACGGTAAATCGGGCGCGTTTAAGCGCGTCGGTCGCGACGGTCTTTCCGCTCGCGATTCCGCCCGTTAAGCCTACGATATGCACGGCCTTCTTAAGCTCTTTCAGGTCGTCTATTTCGCGTAAGTTTCGTTTGTTCATCATCCGAATGTTATTTGCATTCCATCCAATTTTTGCCGACGGACACCGACACGTCGAGTGGTACGGACAGTTTTACGGCGTTTTCCATTTCGGTCTTGAGGATGTCCTTGACCTTGTCGACCTCGTCCTCGGCGGCGTCGACTATCAGTTCGTCGTGCACTTGAAGAATGAGCTTTGACTTGGTGTTTTCGAGCTTACGCGCTACGTTTATCATTGCGATCTTGATGATGTCGGCGGCCGTGCCCTGTAGCGGCATGTTCATCGCGACGCGCTCACCGAACTTTCGCTCGTTGAACTTGCCCGAATTCAATTCGGGTATGGCGCGGCGGCGGTTGAACATCGTGACGGCGTAGCCGTTTTTCTTCGCGCTGTCGACTAAATCGTCGAGATACGCCTTGACGGCGGGGAAGCGCTCGAAATACCGCTTGATGTATTGGTCGGCGCGCTTTGCCGAGATGTGAATGTTTCGTGAGAGGCCGTAATTGCTTATGCCGTAGACTATGCCGAAGTTGACCGCCTTTGCGTCACGCCGCATTTCGGACGTCACCTTGTCTTGCGGTACGTCAAACACTTCGGAGGCAGTGGAAGCGTGGATATCCGCGCCGCTTCTAAACGCCGCAACCATTTTTTGATCCGCCGAGAAGTGCGCGAGAAGCTTTAGTTCGATCTGGCTGTAATCGGCGTCGACGAGGACGTGTCCGTCGCGCGGCACGAATATGGAGCGCACTATGCGCCCTTCGTCGGCGCGGGTGGGAATGTTTTGAAGATTGGGATCGGTGGACGATAATCTTCCCGTCGACGTAGTCATCTGGTTGAACGACGTGTGGACTGTGCCGTCGGATCGCATCGCCTTTCTAAGCCCGTCGATAAAGGTCGACTTGAGCTTTGAGTTGAAGCGGTACTTGAGTATCTCGTCGACTATCTCGTATTCGCCCGACAACTGCTGTAGGATTTCGGCCTTGGTGCTGTACGGCGGTTTGCCGCCGGGATAGGGTATGCCGAGGTCGACGAACAGCGCCTGCGCGAGTTGCTTGGGCGAGTTGAGGTTTAGGTCCTTGCCGTAAAGCTCTATTATGCGGTCTGCGCTCTTTTTCTCGAGCTCGCCGAACTGCGCGTCCGCCTCGTCCAACCGTTTGCGGTCGATGGTAAAGCCGTCGACTTCCATATTGTAGAGCACGTGCGACAGCGGTAGTTCGATAGACTTGTACAATTGCACCATTTCCCGCTTGACCAATTGCTCGTCGCAGGTGTGGTACAGCTCGAACAATTCCGCCGCGGTCATCGGCGACAGCCTGTATTCGAGAAGGTACGCCATCAACGCAACGTCGTCGGCGTTTATCTCGGCACGAACGGCGTGCATGAGCGACTTGACGTCAAACGTGATTATGTGCTCGAATTTTTCCGCTAGTGTCTTGACAGCTTTTTGCACATCGGCGTATGTGAATTTGCTGAACAGATCGTCGGTGACCGGCGCAAAATAGTCGACGTCGCTTGACGAGGCAAAGTGCAGGCCGGATTTATCGAGAAGTACGGCGACCTTGCCGCCCGACAGATTTTCGATCGTGGGAATAAGCTCGGCTTTGTCGAGCTCGCGAGTGCATGCGGACTGTGCGGTTTCGGGCACGGCGCCGCCGTCGGTTTGGAATAGCTCGGCACGCTTCGATAACGTTTTGAACTCGAGGTTAGCGAAAAAGTCGCGCACTTCGGCGGGGAAGGGATAGACAAGCTTGCACTCTTCGATGTCGAAGTCTATGGGCGCGTTGCAGTCTATTGTCGCAAGCTTTTGCGATAGGTATGCACTGTCCTTTCCCGCGGCGAGCTTGTCATGCTTGGAGCCCGTAATTTTATCGATCGAAGCGTAAATGCCGTCGAGCGAGCCGAATTCGGCAAGAAGGGAAGCGGCCGTCTTGTCGCCTATGCCGGGCACGCCGGGGATATTGTCGGAGCTGTCGCCCGCGAGCGCTTTGAAGTCGACGACCTGCTGTGCGTTCACGCCAAAGACTTCCGAAACGTTGTCGGGCGAAACGTCGACAAGCTCGCTTATGCCTTTCTTGGTAAGGAGGGCGTGCGTGTTTTCCCCGACGAGCTGAAGGCTGTCGCGGTCGCCTGTCAGGATATAGGTAAACACGTCGGTCTTGGCGATTGTTCCTATCAGGTCGTCCGCCTCGTAACCGGGCAGTTCGAACATCTTGATGTTCATGGCGGACAGCATGCTTTTCAGCGTGTCCATCTGCACGGCGAGCTCTTGCGGCATGGGCTTTCGCGTAGCTTTATACAGCGGCGACATCTTGTGACGGAACGTCGGCGCATGCACGTCGAACGCCGCCGCAATGTACTTGGGCGAGTATTCCTCGATCAGCTTTATCAGCATGTTGGTAAAGCCGTAAACAGCGCCGACCGGCTCGGCGCGCGATGTAGTCATTGCGGGCAGGGCGAAAAACGCTCTGTTGATGAGCGAGTTGCCGTCTATTACGATAAGACTGTCCTTTTCCATGCCGATATTATACACCATTCCGGAGAAGAATACAAGAGTTTGGCAAAAACAAAAGGACGCGTATGCGTCCTCTTCGTGAAATAGCATAGTAAACCAAAAACGAATAATGAAGACGGCACTACGTGCCTAATGAAGACGGCTATAAAGCCTAATGAAAAATGAAGCGAAGCGCCAACCGATATTAGCGAGTTTACGAGCGACTTCATTAGTGACAACGACTTCATTCTTCATGCCGCGTCAGCGGCGATTCATTTATAAAACCCGAAACGAAAAGGTTCGTTTCGGGTTTTATATGGTAGGAATGAGTGGACTCGCCACGCTTTGCCGTGCCTTATACTCGCTTCGCTCGTCACAATATTCAATATCCCTCCTCTCGTCTTATTTTTCATATCATTCCTACCAAAATCAAAACGGACGCGTTGTGCGTCCGTTTTTGGTAGGAATGAGTGGACTCGAACCACCGACCCCCACCTTATCAGGGTGGTGC
>JAFLVF010000028.1:0-7100 GCA_022508425.1 Clostridiales bacterium
GAGGAATCTATATCCCTCGTTATTGGGAGCGGCGGGCAACGTCTTATTGATCTCGGCGAGAGTCTTGCCCTCCTCGACAGTAATCACGTCGCCGACCTGCGAACCGCCGGTCTTGGCGCTCATGAACGTTACGGTGACGAGCTTAATCCACTCGGCGTAAACCTCGATATCCGCAGTGACTTCGGTCTCTGCCGTAAATTCTTCGCCGTTGTACACCCACTTGACGAACTTGTAGCCCGGGCGCGAAGGTTGTTCGGGCATACTCTCGCCGACGCTGTTGCCGGGAGTAATTCCGGTCACCTTGCCGACCTGCTCACCGCGGACGCCATCCTCATAGTACAGATAGAACGTGACCGAAACCTCGGCAACCCACTTGGCCGTGAGCGTCATATCGTCGGTGACTTTGGTGTCGAAGTTCCACGGTTGCTCGCCGCCATCTGCATACCAGCCGCCGAAGCCGTAGCCACTGCGCGTAGGCGCTTCGGGCTCGGGCACTGCGGTGCCGTCGTCGACCGTCTTCGTCTCTTTCTTGCCCGTGCCGTCGTTGTAATCGAACGTGACGGTATGGACCTTGACGTACTTGGTGATGAGGTCGAACTGTTCGGTGACGACGTCTTCCTTAAAGTTCCACTGCTTGCCGCCCTCTTTCGCGACGAACCAGCCGAGGAAGCGGTAGCCTGTGCGCTCGGTGTTGAGCTCGGGCTCGGTCAGCTTCTCGCCGTACTTGACGTGTTGCGTAGTGCTTTCTATCTTGTTTTGGTCGTGCCAAACGGCGAATTCGATATTGAAGTAAATGTCGTCGAATACCGCATACAGTGTGAGCTTGCCCTCTACTGCATACAGGCTAAGAATTTCGGGGTTGAGCTCGGTTATCTCGACACCGTTCTCTGCCGCCGTGTACCAGCCGTTAAACTTCTTGCCCTCGAGTTTGCCGTTAGGGGCGTTGAGCTTGACGGTGCCTGCACTCGCCTTATACTCGGTGACGTTGTTGGCGTCGTCTATGCCCTCGGGAAGGATATACTCGACGGTGTAATCGTCGGCCGTCCACTTGGCGTACAGCACGGTGTGCTCTTTCCACACTTCGTACGTCGCGGCTGCGAAAGGCTTGCCGAATTGCGCGTCGAAATACCAGCCGCCGAACGTGTATCCGGCCGCATCGGGATTCTCGAGTGCAGTAAGACCCTCGAGCATGCTTGAGCCAAACGCGTAGAACTTGACAGTCGCCTCGCCGCCAGGAGTCAAGCTGTGATACGTGACCTGGACGTTGTCGCCGCCGTCGGCCTGCGGTATCCACTTGGCATACAGCGTCATGCTCTTGGTGACTTTGCCGACGGTGCTGCCGTCCTTGATTTCGCCCCACTGCGTAGTGCATGCCGTATCCTCGAACCAGCCGCCGAACTCGTAGTTGTCGCGAGTTGCGCCTTTGATGGTGATTTCTTTGCCGTAGACAGAAATATCTTCTTCGCCGGGGATAGTCACCTCATTGAGCGTATCGTACAGGATATTCTCATCAAACTTGATATGGATAGATGACAGCGAATTGAGCGTCACCGTACCTACTTCCACACTCCGGTAGTATATTGTGAAGTATGTTTCACCGCTCTGGAATCTTTCGCCGCCCTTTTGATATACGACAGAGAAGTGGGACGCTGTCTTTTCGCTATATTCCACTTCGCTGTTGGGAACGCCGTTGCCGTGATACGAGACGTCTATTTTGAGCCCGCTAAGGTCAGCCGTCTCACCGATTGTGTAATCTACCTTTGTAGGCTTAGTAATAATCTCAATGGTGTTTATGGCACCGGCAAGATTGACGGTTACGTCAAGAGGCACTGTAAATGATTGCGCTTCAAGCCCCGTATCACCCATATTGCGGACGTAAATAATGTTGATTTGGTTGATATCGCCTATCTGCGTGCCGTTCTTGGGATCCATTGTGTAATACGCGCCGCTTGTCGGATTTGCAGCATAATCGATTTCCATCGAGAGCTCGCTGTTGTTAAAGCGCGCTTCGACAATCATACCGTACTTATCTACGTTCTCGGTGGATACATACTCGAGCTTCTCGGGTTTCTTGACTATTACAATGCTCGTAACCTTGTTGTATACGCCTATAGTAAACACTGTGCTGACGACGTTGCCCTCAGCCGTATTGATTGCCGTGACGGTGACGGTAGCGGTTTGCTTGGCGAGCGGATTGGACTCATTGCCGACAGACGTACCGCCGGACACCGTGATGTAATCGGACATATCCGCGTCGGTGCCTTTTACCGTCTTTGTCGATCCGTCGGAATAAGTGAGCTTAACAATCAAGCCACCAAGCTTGAGATCATCGCCCACAAAGTAATTTAGCGTATCGGGCTGGGATTCTATCGAAATCGCCGTAACGACGTTTTCGGTCGCGGTGTACTCTATCGTCATGACCGTGCCCATGTGGATTACGGTGACGGTGTTGGCATTCTCGCCCGAGACGGCAATGTCTGCCACGATAGTGTAGCCGGTGGTAAGCGCGTCACCGCCGTACGTTACGTTCAAGTTTTCGGGTTTAACTTCATGCCCGACGTAAATCGGTTTCTCAGTGTTGAGACTTACATTGAGCGCGGCGTACGGGTTTACTTCATAGCCGAAGCCGCCGTTGCCGTTGGGCCGTACCGAAATATTGTAGCGGCCCGTCGCCAAAACGGTGTGGCCCTTCTCGCTCATGCCGTTGTAGTAGACATCGAACGCGTCGCCCTCTTCGAGATAAACGTTCATGAAGTAAATCTCGGTAATGCCGTTGACGACTACCTTCTTGACAAAATCGGTGACGTCGGACGACCACGCGGCAATCCTCTTCCCGTTGGTGAAGTTACCGATGATGTACGCGGTGTTCTCTACCGCTTCGACCTCGGTCGGATCGGGTGTAATCGCCTCACCTTCCATGTTACGGTAGCAGTAGTAGCCGTCGCACACGAAGGTAAGCTCGTTGCCGTAGAACTGAACGGTATACGTGGACTCGGCATACTTATTGGCAGTGACGGTGAACGTATTCTTGCCGTCATTGGTAAACGTGACGGCGCCCGCAGGATTGACGATGTACGAGAAGTTGATAACTTCCGCTCTTCCCGTGCTCTTGGTGTAATGCACAAGACGGAGCTTGGTGCCGACAGCGAGCGTTACGTCCTTGACCTCGCCCGTGTGACCTGTGTAGCCGTCGTAAACAAATGTGTCTTCCGAAACTTCCTCGTCGCCTCTCAAGAAGTAATAGCCGGTATCGAGGTTTTCTTCCCACAGGGCGTATACATCGAGATTGCCCGTGACCTTGCCGTCCCACGCATTGCCGTTGTACTGCCATTCGACAAATGTGTAGTCAACGCGCGTAGGTTTGTACTCGGCGAGAGTGAGGTTGAGCGCGGTCTCGTATTCGACTTCGACGCTCTTGAACACACCGTCATCGGGTGCACTTTCGTAGTTCCAACGGAACGTGACGGTGTACTTGTTGCGCTCGTACTTAGCGACAAGCGTAATTTCCGTGACACTGCCGCTGAACAGGTCGGCGGAGAGAACTTCGACCTTGTCGCCGTCCTCGCCCGCGTACCAGCCGACAAAGTGCCAGCCGTTGGGCGCTACCGCGTCTAATAGCGTGCGCGCCTCTACGCCGTCATCCATAGTGAACTTCGTAGGGTTGGCGGGATCGGTAGGCGCCATGCCTGTGCCGACCGAATATGTTACGGTATATTCAATAGCCGTCCACTTGGCGTACAGAGTCAAGTTGCCGGTAATCTGTCTTGCCGTGGTGTATTGGTCGGAATACTCGTCATCGGTAAACCAGCCGTCGAAGGTATAGCCCGCTCGCGACGCAGGATCTGCGGGAACGGCGAACATATCGCCTTCGTACACTTTTTCGTCCTTCGTGGTGTTGTCGCCGTCGTTGTAGTGTATTGTAACCGTGTATTCTGTTCTCGATTCGATTAGTGCGTACAGCGTGATTACGTTGTTGTTAAAGCTCTTGCCCGTGACGAACGCGTTGTCGATAACGGTGACATCCGTCCTGTCTGCGTCGCCGCTGAGATACCACCGCACAAACTTGAATCCGGCTTCTTTGATGATTACCTTATCCGCGCCGGGAACGTTTACCGCCGCACCGTCGTAGGTAAATGTCGCGGTTGCCGCCGTGCCGTCGGCAAGTTTCGCGGTGTACTCGCCCGCGTTAGAGAACTTGTACTCTACGGTGTACACGTACGGCGTGAAGACTGCATGCAGCGTAATCTTAGCTTGTGCGCTGTTGTCGGGAAGAAGGTCGTAGCTGAGCACCGTTACTTTCTCGCCGTTTTGCGCGGCAGTGTACCAGCCGACAAACGTGTAGTAATCCTTGCTCGCGTCGGTGAGCTGGCGCGTACCGAACACGCCGTTGGACGCGGTGTAGGTAGTTACGTTGCTGTGCGTGCCGCCATCCTCGACCACGTACACGACTTCGTATTCTATAGCCGTCCACTTGGCGTAGAGGTTGACGTTGCCCGTGACGGTTTCGTCGGTGAAGTTCCACGCCGTAGTGAGAGAGTCGCTCGTGTACCAGCCGTCGAACCTAAAGCCCTTGAGCGTAGGTTGCGTCGGCTCGGTGAGCTTGGAATTTTCAAGCGCCGTCGTGTTGCTCGGCATGCCGCTCACGGTGTAAGTCGTGTTGGCGTGATAGGTGACAGTGTACTCGCCCAGCGCGTTGTAGACAAACTCTACAATAGCGCCGTTGCAGATAACTTTGAGCGTGTTTCTGCCCTGCACCGCCACCGATACGTCTTGCAAGGTAAACGACGTCGTCGCAGTGCCGCCCCATGTTACGGTAAGGTCGTTTGCTGTAAGCTTCTGCCCCACCTTGACCGTCACGTTGGCTTTGAGCGAAACGACAACCGGCTTTGCCTCATATACGGCAATCGTCGGATTGGTGCCGTCGACAATGACGATATTGTAATATCCGTCCGTTATGCCACCGACGTAGATATTGTCGCCGTCGTCGCCCGAGCCCAAGGCAAGCGTAGCGTTTTTCGCAAACTTAACGCTTGTGCTCTTCTTAAGGCCGTACCAAGTATCGTCCGTTCCGACCTTGACAACCTTAAAGGTGTCGTGCGCCATGAGATAGACGTTTTGGAAGTAATATGTACTGCCTATCTTGGTGACGAGCGCAGTATTCCTGCTCGACCACATATCGGACGAGTTGAAGTTGTTGTTGAAGTTGCCGCGAAGCTCTATATCGCCCGACTTAGGCGTGGACTTCTTGGCGTCGTCGCTGTGATTTCCGTTAGTCGGATCTCGCCAGTCGATATTATTGAGCGCGATATTGACCGCAACCCATTTGTCGTCGGTATCGTAGTATTGAGTAACCGTAACGTTCCAAGTGCGGTTCGCTACGCTCGTGTCAATCTTGCTTATCTTTATGTTCTTGTCATTGTCGGTGATGCTTGTCGTGAGGAGCGTAGACGACGGATTGACTTCGACGGCATTGTTTGCCTTGTAATTTTCGAAGATGTTTTCCGTTCCGTTCTTGCTCTTATACTGAGCAATCTTATACTCGCCGACAACAAACGTAACGCCGGTGATAGATATAGTATCGATTTGCTGCTTGCCTGTGCCTGTCGTAGCAAACGTCATGACATACTGCGGAGTGTTGGCGTTCTGACCCCAGTCGTTGAACGTGCCGAGGAAGTACCACTTGCCCGCCGTAAGCGTGTCGGGTGCGTTGACCTGAACGGTAATCTTATCGGTTGCCGCTACGCCCTTATAAGATGCGGTAATTTCTATCGTGCCGTAAGCGACGAGCTTGCCGCCGACGAGCTTCTCGGGCGCGCTAAACGTAATTTCGCTCAACGCTACGTCTATTTGAGTTACTCCGTCGAGCGTCGCTTTGAAGCTAAGCCCATCCGCGCTGAACGTCTCGTCCTTTTGGTAAGTCGCCTTCTTCAGCGTTCCGGTGAAGGTCAATGCCGTAACTTGATGCTCGACAACGGTCACGTCAAACGTTACTGTCTTGGTATTGTAAGTCGCAGTGATTGTAGCCGTGCCCGTCTTGATAAACTTGTTGGACGCATCGAGATATGTAGCCGACGAGAAGGTCACGTCATCGGTAACGTCCTCGCGATCGCCGTTGTCATAAACTGCGTAGAATGTCAGACTGTCCGTATTAAGCGTATCGCCTAAATATTGCGAAGTGTGCTCGAGCGTGCCGGTAAAGGTAAGCGAAGTAAGAGAGCGCGCTACTACGGTAATTGTAAACTGCGCCGTAAAGCGCGGATCCGCAACGTACGTGACGGTGACCGTCTTAGTGCCGGTGGTGCCGGTGTCGGGCGTATCATAAGAATACTCGCTCGCTTCAAGCACCTTGTCGCCGCTTACCGACCAGTGCGCGGTGACGATAAGGCCTGCGGGGTTAAACGCCTGCCCCTCGATATAGTCCTTTTTGGTCGGGCCGGAAACCGATATTCCGGTGACGACGTCCTTCTCTTCCCAGCCTGCGTACAACTTCAAATCGCCCGTAACGGCAGTCGAGAAAACATACTCGGTTTGACACGCTGCTTCTTTGTACCATTTGGTAAATGTGTAGCCGTCGCGCGTCGGACCGTCGGCGGGCTTTGTAGCCGTGCCGTTCTCGACGACGGTCTGCGTGGTGTACACGCCTTCGTCGGGCGCATTATCGTAGTTGTAATAGAACGTTACCGTGTACGTCTCGGGGACGGGCTCGTCGTCCAATACCCAGCCGGCGTACAAATGCTTGTCGGTCGTGACGATGTTAGAGAAATTGAACGTGCTTTGACATTCGGCCTCGGTGTACCAGTACGTGAACGTATAGCCGTCGCGCGTCGGACCGTCGGCGGGTTTGGCGACTGCCGTGCCCTTGTCGATAGTCTCGGTCTTAAACACACCGTCGTTGTTCGCGCCTACGTAGTTATAGTGGAAGGTTACCGTAACCTTTTCGCGAGTCCAGTGCGCGTAGATAGTATCGTTGTCGGAGAATACGGTATCCGTAGTGACCCGCTCGCCGCCCTCTAAAGCTGTGAACCAGCCGTCGAAGTGGTAGTAGTCGCGCGTCGGCGTGGGAAGCGAAGCGAGCTTGCCGTCGGTGCCCGTCGTGCCCG
>JAFLVF010000028.1:7200-19112 GCA_022508425.1 Clostridiales bacterium
TGCCGCCCTCGGCTGCCGTGTACCAACCCGCAAATGTGTAGCCGCCGCGCGTAGGCGTAGGAAGCGACGTGAGCTTGCCGTCCGCGCCCGTCGTGCCGGAAGTCGGGGTTACAGTGCCGCCGTTGGCGTTGAACGTAATGGTGTATCCTTGAGGTACGGGGGTCTTTGCTTCCCAGCCGGCATAAAGTTTCAAATCGTCGATTACGGGGGTGGTAAAGACGTATTCGTTACCTGTCGTGCAAGCCGCGTCGGTGTACCATTCGGTAAAGTCGTAGTCATCGCGCGTCGGGTCGGTAGGCTTAAAAACTGCGGTATTCTCGTCGACAGTCTCCGTTTTGTAAACGCCGCCGTTGGGCGCGCCCGTATAATTGTAATAGAAAGTTACCGTGTACGTATCGGGCTCGGTCGAATTCTCTTCCCAGCCTGCGTACAGGTGCAAATCGTCTGTTACAGGGGTGCTAAAGACGTATTCGTTGCCTGCCGTGCAAGCCGCGTCCTTATACCATTTTGTAAAGGTATAATCGTCGCGCGTCGGGTCGACGGCCGGCTTGAACGCCGTTTCGTTCTCGTATATGTCCTGCGTGGTGTACACACCGTCGCCGGGTGCCCCGTCGTAGTTATAGTGGAACGTAACGGTATAGCTTGTCAAAGGCTCGTCGTTCGTGTCCGAAGGCCCTTTCTTGTTCTTCGCGCAGCCGAATGAAACGAATGCACAAAAAACGCCGATCACAATGGCTAAAAGTACGTGAAAACGCTTTTTACTCATCATTTTCTATTTACCCCCTATTCCCAAATACCCACACTACTAGGTATAATTGTCGAGAATATACTATATTATATAGCATTAAATTGCACTTGTCAATAGTTGACGGAAATTTTTTCAAGTGATATACTTGGGAAAACCTCCGTCGCCGCAATAACGGCGAATTGCGGACCTGTGAAACAAATGGGAAAATGAAGCTGTTACCTATTACAACCGACCTGACAAACATGGACTGTCACTTGCACAGCAGGTATTCGCCCGACGCGCGCAATGCCGGTATGATAAGTGCGGACGAGATAGCCGACACCGTGCGCAAGAAAAATTTGCGCGGTTTTATCGTGACCGATCACCTCGACGTCGGGCATTGGGACGGGTATGTAATCGATTTCGTCAAGTATTTCGACGAGTGGGAGCGCGTGCGTCGCGAAAACAAGGACCTAACAATCCACATCGGGCTCGAAGTAGGGTTTGAGAAAGAGACCGCAAAGGAAACGAACAGGATAATACGCGACCTACCCTTAGAATACGTAATAAACAGCGTTCATTATTACAAGTCAAACGGATACGGCAATGGCAAAATTTCAAAGTATACCGAATATCTCGAAGCGGTGCTCGCGTCTGTCGACGCGCCCTACGATTTTTCGACGATAGGGCACTTAGGGTTTGTCGAACGCTACGCCCCCTACCCCGCCGACGAAAATATTATGGATTACGAGACGTTTAGGCCACTGCTCGACGAAATAATAACACGTGCAATCGAGCGCAGCGTGAGGTTTGAAGAGAACACAAACTCAGACGGCGCGACGACCATGCCGAGAGCGGATTTTCTCGCTGCGTACAAAGCGGCGGGAGGCACGAGACCTGCCGTCGGCTCAGACGCGCACACCCCCGACAAAATAGGCAATCATATCGATATTGCTAACATATTTCTGTCCGAGATTTTTGATTGATATTGTGAGTATAAATAAAGCAATTTAAAATGGACGGACTAAGCCGTCCTTAAATCAAAAAAATTGTCTTTATAATGTTATTATTTATTTTTATCTATTAATTTATATACATCAATCGGCGGCAATATCAACTGTGATATACCCGGTTGTGTGGTTAATAATGTAACTTGCGAACGGATATACGGTATCATGGCTGTTACCGTTGCTATTTTCTCAATGAATTCTTTATTTTCAGCGTCTGCTATTGTTGTAACATCGAATATACCGACAGCCTTTAATTGCAAAAATATACCCTGGCCCTCGCCGATCACTTTTGTTGTGAACTCAACTCTTATATTGCCGTCTTCCATTTTTTTATTATCGACGGCATACGAAATTTTCACAGAACTGTCCCC
This sequence comes from Clostridiales bacterium, assembly GCA_022508425.1. GTDB lineage: Bacteria > Bacillota > Clostridia > Christensenellales > Pumilibacteraceae > Anaerocaecibacter. The sequence continues at coordinate 9,309 of JAFLVF010000028.1, forward strand.
AAAAAGGCGACTATTTCTGAATGCTACTTCGGAAAAGTAAAAGTCTACTATTTTCAATTCACTATTTACTTCTTCTTGTTTTATTTCTTTTCCCATAATATACTCCTCTATGCATAGCACGGTGTCAACTGTGCTATATTAACCGACAAGTTTGTGCTTTTCTCGTTGCATATATCACCTTGATTATCGCACAATATTAATAGTCGGGTCACTTCTTTTGTAGGCAACTTCGTCTTTTTTGTAGTCAAATGCTAATAAAAAAGCCGACGGTTATTTTCGTCAGCTCTTGTCGTCCTTGTCGTCGAATATTTCATATCCGAAGATATCGTATTTTTTGCCGTCGGCCCCGCTCTCGCCGTCGGCAGTCTTGTTTTGCTCGCTTTCTTCCCTGTCGCCGTAGATATCGGATTTTATGATTTCGGTTTCGGGCTTGTCCGCCTTTCTTTGCTCGACGGGCATGGCAATGCGTTTGAGAACGATGCCGGACATTGTCGAGAACACGAAGTCGAGCGGCAGAGCGAGCACAGTGCCGATAAGCGCTATCGCCCAATACCCGATCTTCCCCACCCAAGCCGAAATGGGCACGTCAAGCCCGACGAAGATGACCCGCGTTGCGACAAGGTAAACGAAAAACAGCGTGAGATTGAAAAACGCCGCCACCGTTACCCCGCGGATAACGCCGTTCTTGGCCTTGAAGTACGTGTATCTGTGAATGAAATACGTGAGTATTCCGTACGGCGCAAACATCAATACGAGAAAAAACCATTTGATTGTCAGCCCTGTCATCAAGAACATTATCCCTATCGTAGCGAGCGCAGACAGTGCGCCGTAAACTATACTTCCACGCTTGCACGCCAAAAAAATACAAAATGCCGCGATGTACAACGGCATTATGCTGAGCGGAAGGTATGCGGCTCCTACGCACATGATTAGCGCCAGAGCGGTGCATACCGCCGCGGTGGTCAATTTTCTCGTAGCGGCGCGCATAAATTACATGCAACAACGCATGGACGAGCACAAACAATCGGTCAAGCAGTACGCACAGCAGCACGACGACAGGCAGTTGGCCATATCGTTACCGGGCGCTTGCTGTGGCGGAACGTTGCCGCCGTTGTTGTACTGCCCGTTGTTGTATTGTCCGTTATTATACTGCCCGTTGTTCTGCGGCGGAGTGTTGAAAACATTGCCGCCGCCGTTGATTGTGAGGTTGAGCTTGTCGAGCGAGCTGCGGTATTTCGAGTTGTTCGGATCGTCTTGAAGCGCCATTTCAAGCTGGGTACGCGCCTCGGTCAGCCACTCGCGTTTATAGAACACGATGGCCTGCATGTAGTGCCATTCGCCCTTTCTCTCGGTGATCGAATCGAGCATATCCTGCGCTTCGTTATACTTTCCGGCACGAATAAGGTCGTCGATCTGACCGTAGTCGCCGCCGAATTCCACATTCTTCTTGTCGCGCTCGATATTGGAGCTGACAGTAATCCACGCTTCTTCCAATTCCTGAAGCTTGCGCGCGCCCTCGTTACCCTCTTCGCCGGACTTGAATCTCTGCTCGGAATAGATATCGTGCAGCTCCTTATATTTTGCTTTGAGTTGTTCGGGATCGGCGTTTCTGTCCAGTCCCAAAACCGCATACGGATCTTTCATTCTTTTCTCCTCGATAATCGGAAATACCGCTTACATTATATATTGTACAATACCGACGTTAATAACAACTGAAAAAAAGATTAAAATTGCATTAGATTCGGCGTGTTTATATGCGCGGGGGCTTTAGCTTGGTCTTTGACGACAGCAACTCCTCCGTCTTAGCCCGCATGCCGTCAAACACGATATTTCTGAGCAACGTGTAGCTCTGCGTCAAACGCAATTTCGAAAAGCATTCGTAAGCGCGCGCACACACCGATTCGAAAATAAACTTAATCTCGTCGGCGTTTTTTGCGATGAACTCGGCGCGGGATTTGAACTCGCCCGCCCCAAACCGACTTAAAAACGGGTTGTACCGCTTGCTCTTGAAGTCGTCGGTCACGTCGTCCAATGCGTCCGCAAGGTACACGAACTTGCCTATATTATAGCACAACGCTTCGATATTGTCATCTGTTTGACCCTGCAAAATATACGACGGAAGCTTTTTGAGCAGATTTGCAAACGGATCGGCGGCACGGTCTATAGAGCTTTCCCGACGATTTTCGACGTCGCGCTGAAGTTTGTAATAGCTGTCTATCTCTTCGCACAACTCGGGCATAAGCTTTTTCGCTTTACGAAACGGCTTTTTCAGCACCTTCCTTACGAGACGGTATTTCATGCCGTCGCCGTCTTCAACTCCATCCTCCGCCTTTGCATACGACAGCAGAATATTCGCGGCGACAAGTCTGTCGAGCAACGGGTTTTCTTGTAGTATCGCTTTCTTCTTAATCGGATTGAGCACGCACTTATGCTCTTCAATCACGATATCGCTCTTCGAGTAGTCGTGAAGAAGCGCGGACAGAAACGCGAAGTCGTAGTTTGTAGTAAACCTCGGCAACTGACCGTAATGCCTGCCCGTGTGACAGCACATTCCGCAATAGAATGAGCGGTACAGCACAAAATCGGACGCACGAAGATTGGGTTTGTCTGGAACGATATATCCGTACATATTAAAGTCGTACGAAGCCGATTTTTTTATACGCCTTTTCGAGCGTTTTGCGCGCGGCGCGCTCCGCCTTCTCTGCGCCCGATTTCATTATCTCCAACAGCGCGTTGTCGTCGCGACGCAAGGCCTCGTACTTCTCGCGGACAGGGCGCAGAACCTCCACCGCAGCCTCGCCCACTCGCATCTTGAACGACGCATAGTCCGAGTTTTCGAACTCTTTTTCGGCCTGCGCTACGGTTACGCCCGTAGCCGCCGCGTATATGTTGAGCAGATTTGTGATGCCCGGCTTGTCCTTGGCCGCTTTCACCTTGGTGTCACAATCGGTGACGGCGCGCTTGAACTTGCGCATGATATCGTCGGGCGTGTCGAGTATATACACCGAACCGCCGTCGTTGCTATCCGATTTACCCATCTTGGCCGTCGGGTCGAGCAGCGAATATATCCTCGCGCCCGTAGTGGTGACTTGGGCCTTGGGCATGGCAAACGTAGGCGAATACCTGTTGTTAAACCTTTCTGCGATATTGCGGCACAGCTCGACGTGCTGGACCTGGTCGTCGCCGACGGGAACTATATCTGTCTGGTACAGCAGAATATCAGCCGCCATTAATACGGGATAGTCGAAAAGCCCGACGTTGACGTTTTCGGGCGCTTTCTCGCTCTTCTCTTTGAACTGCGTCATGCGCCGCGCCTCGCCGAACATCGTATAGTTGTTTAACAGCCAGCACATTTCGGCATGCGATCTGACGTGCGACTGCACGAACAGAATGTTCTTCTCGGGATCGATGCCCACGGCGATCAGCAGAGCGAACAACCGCTTGGTATTCTCGCGAAGCTCTTTGGGCTCGATGCTGACGGTGATTGCGTGAAGGTCGGCGACCGAATACAAACAGTCGTATTCGTCCGCCATGCCGCCCCAATATTTCATCGCGCCGAGATAGTTGCCGAGCGTTGGATTACCCGTCGGCTTAATCGCCGAGAACACGCGTTTTTTATTTTCGGTCGTGGTGTTTTCCATACTTACAATTATTCTCCGAATTTTCTCGCTATAAAATCCAAAATCTCGTCTTTATCTATAATCTCCGTAAACCGAAGCGGTTTTGTAAACACCTCGGCTAATTGCACGGGAACGTCGAGCGCGGTAATGTCGGACAGTAATCCAAGCGTCTTTGCCGTCACTTCGCCTACCTTTTCGTCGAGCGCGGTAAGCACCGCGGGTGCGAACTTAAACGGGCTGGCCGTCGACGCTATAACCGTCGGGTACGACAGCTCGCGCGACTCGGCTACAGAGTACGCCGCCGCAGTGTGCGGATCGAGCACGTAGCCGTACTCGTCAAACGCTTCCGCTATTGCCTCCAAGCAGTCGTCGTCGTCCGCGTAGCCGCAGGCGAATATTGTGCGGATTTTGTCAATCACTTCGGGCGAAACGTCGTATCTGCCCTTGTCGGTCAGTTTCGTCATGTACGCTCCGACCGCCTCGCCGTCGTGCCCGGACACCTCGAACAACAGCCGCTCGAGATTGCTCGACACGAGTATATCCATCGACGGGCTCAACGTCTTGAAAAATTCGCGGTTAATATCGTACGTGCCCGTCTCGATAAAGTCTGTGAGCACGTTGTTCTTGTTTGACGCGCACACAAGCCTGTTGATGGGCACTCCCATCGCCCGCGCGTAGTAGCCTGCGAGAATATTGCCGAAATTGCCGGTCGGAACGACGAAATCAACCTTGCTTCCCGCCGTAATCTCGTCCGAATCGACGAGGTCGCAGTACGCCGAGAAGTAATAAGCTATCTGCGGCACAAGCCGACCGATGTTGATAGAATTGGCAGACGACATGACGATATTCTTCTCGGCAAGAGCGCCGATTAATTGTTCGTCACGGAACGCGCGCTTGACAGCGCTTTGCGCTTCGTCGAAATTGCCTTTTATACCTACTGAATACACATTATCGCCGTCTTGCGTCTGCATGGACAGCTTTTGCACCTTGCTTACGCCGTCGGTGGGATAGAAAACGCACACCTTGACCCCGTCCACGTCCCGAAATCCCTCGAGCGCCGCCTTGCCCGTGTCTCCGCTCGTCGCGACCAGCACAAGCGTTTCGCGGCTGTCGCCTTCCGCCTTCTTTGCCGCCGCAAGCAGGTGCGGCAACACGGACAGCGCCATGTCCTTGAACGCACACGTTTTGCCGTGCCAAAGCTCGAGCATGTACAGCTTGTCGTCCAGCTTGACCACGGGCGCAGGGTCTCCGGAATCGAAAGACGAATACGCCTTGTCGGCTATTCCCTTCACGTCAAAATCGAAAAATGCGGATAGCACCTTTTCGACGCGAGCCGCATAGTCGAGCCCGAGCATCGATCTGTAATCGACGCTCGGTAAACTTTTGGGAACGTATAGCCCGCCGTCCGCCGCTATTCCGTCTATGACCGCTTTCGCGGCAGACACCGAAACCGACGTATCGCGGGTGGAAGTGTACATCATTGTATAAATCGACCTTGTAGATTGTGCGTTAGATAGCGTACTTAGCCATGAATTTGGGAAGGGTGTCGGCCGATACGGTGAGTACGAACTCGACATTGTCGTCGAGGGTTTTGAGCGCGTCGAAAACCTTCTTCAATTTTTCGGCGGGTATTTCGAGCAGTCTTCCCATGCCGTCTATGTACACCTTCTCGATATCGAAGTTGGTGGCGAGCATACCTTTGACAAAGCCGATAAACTCGTCCTTGGTCTTGACCGCGTACTCGGCGAGATTGATAAAACGAACGCGCGCCGAAACGCCGAGCGACTCGTCGTGGTCTGTAATAAATACGACCTGACCGGACGCGCTCTCTCCCGCCGCGTTTGCCGCGTCGATGATGCGCTTGGTCTTGCCGCTGCCCTTTGCTCCGTAGATAACCGAAATCATGTTTGTCCTCTCCTTAAAATAAAGTAGTGTTCATAGCGCAGTGCGCCTACGAAATTGTAACCGAAAAATATTATTTGAGCTGTTCGAAATAGTTCTTCATCGCGTCCAGCCCGCGCTCGATATCCTTTTCGGACGCGGCGTACGACAGTCTGATGTAGTCGGGTGCGCCGAAACTCTCGCACGGAATGACCGCGACCTGCGCGTGCTCGAGCAGCGACGACGCCAAATCGTACGCCGAGCGTATTGCCACACCTTCGAATTTCTTGCCCTCGAACGGCTTGATGCAAACCATGATATAGAACGCGCCCTTGGGCTCGATATACGACAACCCCATGCGACTTAGGCGAAGCATCATCAGCGCGCGGCGCGCGTCGAACGTAGCGCGCATGTCCTCTAAGAACGCGTCGCCGTGAAGTTTGTCGGACAGTGCGACATACGACGCATACTGTGCGACGGCGTTTACGTTTGACGTGGAATGGCTCTGTATACTGGCCATGGCGGAAGCTATCTTCTCGCTGGCGGCGGCGTAGCCCACTCGCCAGCCTGTCATCGAGTATGTCTTGGACATACCGTTGACGACGATGGTCAAATCCTTGAGCATATCCGAGCAAGCCGCAATCGAATGGTGGCGGTGCTCGTAATTGAGCTTCTCGTAAATCTCGTCCGAAATGACGAAAATCTCGTATTTTTCTATGACTGCGGCAAGCGCGTTTAGCTCGCGCCGAGTGTACACGGCGCCCGTCGGGTTGTTGGGATTGTTGAGAATAAACGCCTTGGTCTTGTCGGTGATGGCCGCCTCGAGCTCCTCGGGCGTGATCTTGAAATTGTTTTCCGCCTTGGTCTCGACGAACTTAGGTACACCGCCGCACATCTTGACAAGCTCGGGATAGCTCAACCAGTACGGCGACGGAATGACGACCTCGTCGCCAGGCTCGAGCACCGTCAAAAACGCGTTGAACAGCGAATGTTTTCCGCCGTTTGATACAACTATCTGCGAGGGAGTGTACTCGAGCGCATTGTCGTTTTTGAGTTTTTCGCAAATGGCGTTGCGCAATTCGGGTATACCCGCCGCCGGCGTGTACTTGGTGTAACCGGACTGCAACGCCTTGTGCCCCGCTTCCAATATATAATCGGGGGTGTTGAAATCGGGCTCGCCCGCCGCGAACGATACTACCTTGATACCGTCCGATCTCATCTTCTTCGCACGCGCCGTTATCTCCAAAGTAAGCGACGGCGAAATCTGTTTTGCTCTAATCGAAATATCCATGTCTACATTATATACCGTAGCACGAAAAAAATCAAGTACTTATGCAATAAAAAGGGCAAGTAGTTGCTACTTGCCTAAGATCATGCGAGTCGCCTAAGCAACTTTTATCACCGCCACTGCTGTCGCCGCCGTCTGTAAATATAAACACGGTTTATTTACAAAAACAAACGTTTTACAAACAATACGCCTCGAACTTGGCGATGACCGATTTATCTACCGACGGTCTGACCGATTTCAGCGCCTCGTCGATATCCGATTGCGTAAGTCCGCTGATAATGCCCGTCGAAAGCGAGCGCATAAGCGGCATATCGGTCGCCCTGTCGATAAGCTCTTCGATATCCGCGCCCGAAAACCCGTCCGTACTCGACGTGACCGAAGCGATATCTATTTCGCCGTCGACGCGCGTTTTTGATAATTTTTTAGCTATCATTTCGCGGCGCGCCCTCTCGTCGGGAAGCGGTATGTAAATCTTTTGGCTAAACCTGCCCGGCCGCATCGCCGCGTCGTCGACCGCCCACGGATTGTTGGTCGCGCCGAGTATTGTGATATTGGCCGCACTGTTAAAGCCGTCTATCTGCTGCAACAGCTCGTTGACCCGCCTGTCGTTGTGCACGTCCGACCCGCGCTTGAAAAACAGCGAATCCAACTCGTCGAAAAATATCACCGCCCTGTCGTGAGAGCGCGCGGTATCGAAGAGGGTTGCGATATTCTTCTCGCTCTCGCCCACCCATTTGCTGACTATGTCCGAGCATTTTATCGCGTAGAATGCCGCGCCCGCTTCATTGGCAGCGGCTTTTGCAAGCATTGTCTTGCCCGTGCCCGGCGGACCGTACAGCAAAATTCCTCCGCTTTGCGATTTTCCGAGCGCCGCGTACACGTCGCCGTGGAGCATGGGATATATCATCTTTATGCGAATAGCCTCTTTCGCCCGATCGAGCCCCATGACGTCGGCGAAGGTGACGTTGGGTATTTCCGCCGTCCGGAATTGCGCGCCGCCGTCCGATTCGCTTTTCTCAATCGACGGATTGCGCGGTGCGGATTTTATCGGCTCCGACTGCGGCAGTGCGTCGGCGATGGCTATAATTCGCTTTGCCCGTTCTATGCGCGCCGCTTTCAGCTTGTCGCTCGACAGTTTTGCAAGCTCGGTCATGTACTCGGCGGCTTTATAATAGTCGTGCTTCGCCTTGTTGTACGCGCCCGACTTATGCGAGCTTAAAGCGTTGTTGTATATTCGGTCGAAAGCGGCCAAAAGATTGTCTTCGGTCATGCTATTCCTCGATACCGGTCTTTTGCCTGTTTGCTTCCGTCGGCATATCGGCGCCTACGGCCATTTCGGAGTCGAGCTGCTCTTGCATTTCGAACATCGCAAGAAGCTCGTCGTCCGATTCGCTTGTCGAGTATATCGGGCTTGACGACGACTCCGCCGCCTGTTCGTAAGAGTCGAATATCTGATTGGCGTCGACGAGCGTGTTTTCGACTTCGCTCTTGTTCTTGATTGCGCTCTCGAGAAACTGCGCAAGCGCCTTTTGGTCGCTCAACAGCTTGTTGAGCGGAATGTTACTCGTATTCTGCACGAAGCTGTTGTCGTCTATCGCCGCTTTCAGCTTTTCCAATAGCCCGACGTTGTACATCAAGAACGCGGCGCGGTTTGTGTCGCGCTTTATCTCGGACTTGAGCGCAGTCACCTTCTTGGCAAGCAACAGCTTGATATCGCGGTTTTTCTCTTTACAGCCGCGCTCCATCAGCTTGTCCACCTCTTCGGACTTGGACACTATTCCCGACTCGAGATCGTCTTGCTGCTTGTTGAGTGTGATGATAGCTTCAACCACGTCCTCGCGCTTGAGCTTTTTGAACTTATTCCTACCGAACATTTTTTCTCTCCTATTGCCGATAAGTTTGTTGAAAATTACTTATTATACGAATTGCGCTCGACTATCGCCGCGGCGAGATCTTTTACGATATCGTCCGCTTGGGCGAGCGCGCGGTCGCTGCCCTTGCTCAAAGCAATCTTAAGATCCCCTGCGAGCGCGCCTATCTTCTTGTCGACCTGCATTGCGCCGACAACCGTCGTAGGCGTCATATACCGCACGTCGTCGTAAGCTTTTTCAATTCCCTCTTTGAGCTTGCCTGTCGACATTTCTACGCACACGTACAGCACGCGCGCATTGTCGTTTATCATATCGCGGCTGTCTGCCAACACGTCCTTCTTGTCGGGTGACGAAAAACAAAATCCCATGATTTATCTCCTTATATTATAAGCTATATCGCCCGCTCAGCCCTTTACTTTCTTGCCGCAGTTCGAGCAGAACTTAGCCGTTTTGTTAAGGGAGGCGCCACAATGCGAGCAAAACGTCGGGGCGAGCGACGCGCCGCAGTTCATGCAGAACTTGGCGTTGTCGGGGCACGCCGTGCCGCACTCGGGGCACACCGCGGAATGGACGCCCAATTCGTCGCGCTTTCGTTCGATGGCAAGGATGTCCGCGTCCGAAATAATCGCGCCGTGTATCGAGAACGAACACAATTCCAGCCCGTACTCGTCCGAGAAGAAGTTGTCGAGCTCGGACTTGAGCAGATTGGATATCTTTTGCTTATTCTCCGAAAACTCGGTGTAGCTTATGCGCATGTTTCGCATGACGGACGACACCGTCGTCTCCACCGCCGACATCAGTCTGCCCAACAACCGTTTCTTGAGCTTGTCGATCGAATACTCCGTATCGGCGCCCACCAGCTCAAGATAAAACTTCTTGGGCGTCTTGACTCTGAACTCGAGCTCGCCGTTGATACCTATCGACACGGGCACGCCCGTAATCGGGTCGCGCGTGCGTATGGGCGACGCCGTCCCCCACAGCATGGGAAGCTTTGCCGTCTTTGATACAAATACGAAATCCACCGAGGCAACGTCGCTGTCCTTTTTGAGTCTGAACAATCCGTTCTCGGTGTCGAATATGTCGTGCCTGCCTGCGCCGAGCGCTTCGGACACAACGCCGTCTTTTATCAACAACACGGTGTGCG
>JAFLVF010000029.1 GCA_022508425.1 Clostridiales bacterium
CCGGGACCTCCACCTTACCAAGGTGGTGCTCTACCGACTGAGCCATATCAGCATACTTTAATTTATTGGGGATTGTTTTCGCTTGTTGCGAACCTACCGAAGATGGTGGTCCGACTGAGCCATATCAGCAAACTTTAATTGTCGTGCGAGTGTTATTTTACCATATAGCAAATTAGTTGTCAATCTTTTTGCACAAAAAAAGAAACCGACTTGTCGGCTTCTTTTTTCTCCATTATACTCTCGCCCGCACAATTTACAGTTTGATTATGTTTGTCGCTATATTATCTCGAAACGCTTTGTCGTGTTCGACGAAAATCATCGTCGGGCGGCACTCGTCGAGCAAGTCCTCTATCTGCATACGCGAATATATATCGATATAGTTCAACGGTTCGTCCCACACGTATAAATGCGCCTTCTCGCACAGGCTCTTCGCAATCAAGGTCTTTTTCTTCTGCCCTTCCGAAAACTCGGACATATCTTTTTCGAACTGCAATCTCTTAAACCCCGTTTTGATAAGAATGGTCTTAAACAGGCTTTCGTCGATTTTGTTAGACGCGGCAAAATCTTTCAACGTCCCTTGTAAATGAGACGTGTCCTGCGGCACGTAAGATATTACAAGATTAGAGCCTATATTGACTTCGCCCGTATGCATTATCTCTTGACCGCAAAGTAGCTTCAGTATACTGCTCTTTCCGCTTCCGTTCTTTCCGTCGAGGGCAATCCGATCGCCGCGCTTTATCTCAAACGTAACGGGCGGACAGACGACCTTGCCGTCGTAGACGGGCGACACTTCGGCAAAAGACACAAGCCGTTCGGACCGATAGACTAACGGCGAGAGCTTAAGTGTGTTTTCGTACTCGGCATTTTTCAGCAACTTTGATTTTTGCTCGATTTCTCTTTGCTGTCGTGCTTCTATGACCTTTGCGCGCTTTGCCATTTTTGCCGCCCTGTGTCCGATAGCGCCTTTATCTGCGGCACCGATTTTGGACGCTTCGATTAAATCCGCCCAATGTGAAGTTTGCTTCGCCGATTCCTGCAAGCGTTTTATATCCGTCTTTAATCGGTCGTTTTCCCTGCGCTCGAAATCCTGTTGCCGTTCGAAGTTGGTCAGGAACGAGGACAGATTGCCGCTCTGCACCTCGATGTTCGCGCGGTTGATAGACAGAATATGATCGACGCAACCGTCCATAAAGCATCTGTCATGCGACACCAAAATAAAGCTCTTTTTCTTGCGTAAATAGTCGGACAAAGTTTCACGCGAGCGCGCGTCCAAATGATTGGTGGGCTCGTCAATGAGCAGAAAATGCCCCTCGTTGAGAAACAGCGCGGCGAGCAAAACCTTGGTTTGTTCGCCATTTGACAGCGTGCAAAACGGTCTGTACAGCACGTCGCAGTCGACGTCGAGGTACGACAATTCGCGTATGATCCGCCATTCTTCGGTGGTCGGGCACACCTCTTTCAGCACATCTTCCGTCAAACTGCTTTTGTCGCGCACCGAGTACGGAAAATAATCGAACTTGACGGACGAGACGATATTTCCCTCGTATTCGTATTTACCCTGCAACAGATTGAGAAAGGTCGTTTTGCCCCTGCCGTTCCTGCCTACAAAACCGAGCTTCCAATCGGTATCGATGGAAAAGCTGACGTTATCGAATATATTCTCGTAATTGGTCGGATAGGAAAAAGTAAGATTTTCAACTCTTATAATCGACATAAATAAAAATCTCCTAAACAAAAAATCGAGCTATGAAAGTTATCTCACAGCTCAACAGCGCTCAAAAATACTTTTTGATATTTTGAGAGATAGATAGATTAACTTTCTTGCTTCGCCGCAAGTCGAAAGGGCATACTGCTCCTATCGACTCACTATATACAGATTAGCAAGAAAATGTCTTCACTCCTATCACCTCGAAACTTAGGTTAAGAACATTATACTATATTTTGCGCGCTTTGGCAAGCCTATTGCCGATAAAACCCGGAAATATTTTCGCCGGTCTCCTAATTGATATGATACCGCAAAATATCGGCGGGCAAGAAGCCAAATCCGACGCGGCTATTACGCCGTTATGAAAAAAATTCAAAAACATATTGACAAAATCAACAACCTATGATACACTTTTGATAGACAGCATATCAAAATGATACTGCGACTATCAAACTGCTACTGTTAATAGGGAAAAATTATGACGATAAAGGACGCTAAGACCAACTTTATAGTGGACGAAGCGATCGCTTTGTTTTTCGAGCGGTCGATCAGCGAAGTTACCGTCCATGATATTGCCGCGCGCGCAGGAGTGGGCGAAGCGACCGTTTACCGTTATTTTTCCACCAAGCACAATTTGGTGTGCGCCGTCGCCGCCAAACTGGAACAGCAGATTTACGAAACCTATTTCGATCTCAGCCGCGCCGACAATGGCTTCAACAAGCTATCGTTGTTTTACAAAAGCTATTTGGAGATATTTTGCTCGCACCGCGAGTTTTTCAAATTTATCAACGAGTTTGACGCGTTCATGTTGAGCGAGGGCAAGACGGACAGTACCGAATACTCGTCGGGACTTGACATGTTCAAAACGCTCTGCTCCGACGCGTACGCGCAAGGGCTGTCCGACGGCAGTATTGCGGCGGTGGACGATTGGGAAACGTTCTACTACTCCACTACTCACGCGCTCCTCGAACTGTGCAAGAAGCTGTCCACAGCCGACATCGTGCGGCAGGACGAGACCGCCGACAAAGAAGCGGAAATAGCGACGTTGACGGACGTCATTTTGTTCAAGCTGAAAAAATCCAAATAAGTGACCAAAGCTTACGAGTCCGACGCAAGCAAAAAATAAAATAAGGGGGATGAGCGTTTGTCGGACGAAACGCTTCTGTTAAGTCATGAAAAGACTGTCCAAAAAGCAAATGTGGATTTTTGCTATAGGCCAGCTGGGATGGTCGACGCTAAGCGGCATAATCAGCGCTTGGTTCGTCACATTCTACCTGCCCACATCTGCCGACATCACGGAGGGGGGCGCGCTTCAGTACATCGTGCCCGGCCTTGTCATCGGCGGATTTTTGACCGTGCTCGGACTTGTCACGGCGCTAAGCCGAGTATTCGACGCGGTGACAGACCCGCTGATAGCGTCGCTGTCCGACCGTAGCAAGAACAAGCGCGGACGGCGCATACCGTTTATGCAGTACGCCGCTCTGCCGCTGTCGTTGGTGACCGTACTGCTGTTCTGCGCGCCCGTGCAGGCGATTAGCGGTTGGAACGTCGTATGGATCTCGGTGTTTATCGTATTGTTCTACCTGTTTATGACGATGTATTGCACGCCGTACAACGCGCTCATTTCGGAATTCGGCAAAACGCAGGACGACCGCATGTACATTTCGACGGCGATATCTCTTACATACTTCGGCGGCACGCTTCTTGCATACACACCGTTCGTGTTTGCGGGACTGCTTCGCGGCGGCGTGGGCTTTGGCTGGAGCTACCGCATATGCTTCATAGTGCTCGCCGTCATCGCGGCGGTGTGCATGCTGCTCCCCACGTTCTTGATAAAAGAAAAGGAGTTCGTCGACACCGAGCCGTCAAACGCCAATATGTTCAAGTCGCTCGCCGCGACATTCAAGAACAAAGACTTCCGCACCTTCGCTTTCTCGGACATCATGTATTGGGTGGGACTTACGCTCTTCCAGACAGGCCTGCCCTTCTTCGTCAAGGTGTCGATGAATATCAGCGAGTCGTTCACCATGTACTTCCTCGGCGGAATGACCGTATTGTCGGCGGCGTTCTACCCCATAGTGTCCAAGCTCGTTAAGAAATTCGGAAAGAAGAAGCTGACAATCGCCGGCTTCCTCGGCCTGGCGCTCGCCTACGTAATAGCGATGCTGATAGGCGTGCTTGGCACCGCCGAAAACCCCGGACTACTCGGCATCGGCAAGATCCCCGGAGTGGTGTTCGGCGTGTTTATTTGCATAATTGCCGCATTCCCTATGGCGTTGCTCGGCATTATTCCGCAGTCAATCGTCGCTGACGTCGCCGAAGCCGACGGCGTGACTACGGGCGAAAACCGCGAGGGCATGTTCTTTGCGGCGCGCACGTTCGCAATGAAATTCGGTCAGTCGCTCGCCATGCTGTTGTTCACGTCGCTCGCCATCATCGGCACTACGCAAAACGCAAACAGCAACGATATCACCGCCTCTACTCTCGGCATGACGATAGTCGGCGTCGTCGCCGTCGCTTTCTGCATATTGGGCGCGACAATACTTCTCTTCTATAACGAGAAGAAAATAATGAAAACCATCGCCAAAGACGAGAAAAAACAGGACGAAATCCCGGAAGCGGCGGACGGGGAACAAGCTGTCGCCCAAGCGACCGAAACGGAAGAAGCGGCACCCGACACGGCGGAAACGCCCGTAGCAGAAAACGTCGAGGCGGAATGATGAGCGCATTTATCATAAACTACACAGTATCGGGCGAGCGCAAAAACGCGACGGGAAGCAACGACGATATCGAGCTTGTGGAAAATGTGCAAGACGGTCGGCGCACGGTGACGTTGCGCGCGAAGAAAGATATCTGTCTGTCACTGTATGCGCAAAGCCTGCCCTTCGTGCCGAACAACAACGACCTGTACTTTTTCAACGGTTATCAGTCGTGGACGGACACAAAGGAATTTACGGCGAAAGAACGCGAGAAAAACATCAAAAAGCTTCCGCGGTTTCTCATCAATGCCTTTGCGTTCGACCGCTACGGCGACGCGTCGTTTTACAACTACGGCAAACACGTCATGCACGGTTACGACGTGTTCTATTGCAAGGGCGGCCACGAGAAGTACGTTCTCAACTTAAACTACGCCCGCGCCTATTTGTTGATAGAGCTCGACAAGAAGAGAAAGGCGCTCAACCTTTCTTACGACTACAACGGATACAAGGTAGTGTCGGGCGAACAATTCACCGTCGCGGACTATTATGTTTCGGACAGCGTGGATAGCGGCATGGAATATTTCAATACGACGTTTCCACGCAAGAACACGAAAAAAATCTTCGGCTATACGTCTTGGTACAACTACTATCAGGATATCGCCGAGGATATCATACAGCGCGACCTCGTCGCACTCGACAAGCGGTTTAATCTGTTCCAAATAGACGACGGCTACGAAACCAAGGTGGGCGACTGGCTGAACGTCGACGCGGGCAAGTTCCCGCACGGACTGAAGCCCATTGTCGACGCGGCACACGAGAAGGGCTTAGACGCCGGCATTTGGCTCGCCCCGTTCGTCGCCGAAGGGGAAAGCGAATTATTCAAGACGCGCAAGGATTTGTTCAAGCGCGATCGTAACGGCGACTTCGTCAAGTGCGGCGCCAATTGGAGCGGCTTTTACGCACTCGATTTGCAAAACCCCGACGCGCGAGATTATATAGCAAAATGCCTGCGCCACTACGCAGATATGGGGTTCGACTTCTTCAAGCTCGACTTTCTGTATGCCGCCAACCTCGAAGTGAGCGACGGCGTAAGTCGCAGTATGGCCGCCGAGGACGCTTATGCCTTCTTGCGCGAATGTCTCGAGGGCAAAACCATACTCGGTTGCGGCGCGACGGTGTTTAACTGTATCGACAAATTCGACTATCTGCGCGTCGGACCGGACGTGTCGTTGATATTCGACGACGTGTGGTTTATGCGCATGATGCACCGCGAGCGCATTTCGACAAAGGTGACCTTGCAAAACACGGTATATCGCTCGTTCTTCAACGACAGGCTGTTCGGCAACGATCCCGACGTTTTCCTACTGCGCGACGACAACATCAAGCTGTCGAAAGAACAGCGCCGCGCACTTCTTACATTAAACGCTCTGTTCGGAAGCGTACTGATGACGTCGGACAACGTTGCATGCTATGACGAGGACAAGCGACAATCATTGTCAGACGCACTCGACCTATTCTACAACGCCGTCGTCACCGAGTACGCACGGTGCGGCAATACAATCGAAATTACCTATGCTGTGAATACAAAGTCTAAAACAATCAAATACGACGTAAAGCGAGGGATATTACTGTGAGCATAGATAAATCAAGCGTTATCTTCGGCAACGCAATCGACAAAAAGACGATAAAGCGCGCAAACAAAAGCAAACGCAAGTATATCAAGAAATACGGCGACGACTCGAACAAGGACTACCGTTTGTCGTTTGTTCCCATCGACACGCTCGACTTTATAGGCGCGCAAAAAGTTGTTTTCGGCGCCGACGGCACGTTCGCCGACAACGCGCTAATAGTAGGCAATATCCGCATGGGCTTTGGGCACTACCGCATTTCCATCGCCATGGCGTCGTGCGCGCATGCGCTCGGCTACACGCCGTGCTGGCTGGATTTGGCGTCGTTCGACGCGACCGGCTCGAAGATGATTCGCGCGCAAAACGACCTGTATTCCCTCGCCTCGCGCATTTCGCAAAAATCCAAGCTGTTTAACGCCCTTGTATGGGAGCCGATGAATAGCGAGGGCTTTAAGAAAATCACGTACAACGCCGTCGACCAGAAAAACAGCGAATTGCTCGTCCCGATATTCAAAAACATCGACAAAGATATTCCGTATATCGCCACGCACGTTTGGCCGTCGCAGGCCGCCGTGCACGCCGGCATGAATAACGTCGTCAACGCCATTCCCGACAATTGGCCTATGGGCTTGCACTTGTCCGAAGGCGCAATCCACGCCGTGCAGACCCCGTTTGCATACCTCGGTTACAAAACTCTCGACGGCTTTGCAAAGAAACCGCTAAACGGAATACCCGAAAACCAATTAAAAATGGTGGGGCGTTTTATCGACCACGAACTGCTCGTCGACCTCGAAGGTGACAACCGCAGGAGAATAGAGCGCGTCAACAGCGGCAAGCCGTTACGGCTGTTATTGACGGTGGGCGGCGCAGGCGCGGGATTCGATATGTTTGCCGCCATGGTCAAGCACCTAAAGCCGTACGTCGAGGCAAAGAAGGTGGCGCTGTTTATCAATTTCGGCGACCACAGAGAAGTGTGCGACAAGCTTGTAAAAGCGACGGGAATCAAGTCGTACAAAACGTATTTCAACGACTACGACGGACTGAAAAAATTGGTCGCCGACATCAGAGACGGAGACGCCGACGGCGTATACGCAGTATACAACGACGATATTTTCCGCGCGGTGTATTCGACAAACCTATTGATGCCGGTGTGCGACCTACTCGTCACCAAACCGAGCGAGCTTGCCTACTACCCCATACCCAAAATCTTCATGAAGCATATCGGCGGACACGAGGTGTACGGTGCAATCAACGGCAGAGAGCTGGGCGACTCGCTCAACGAGTACCCCACCGCCAAGAGCCTAAACGCTATGCTCGACAAGGTGCTGTCCGACAAAGAGATTATCCCCCACCTGTGCGACAGAATAACCGAGCTCAAATCCCAAGGCTACTACGACGGCGCATACGAATGCGTAAAACTTGCAACAGGCAAAAAATAATAATATTATCCAACAAAAAGAGCGTCGAATAATTTTCGGCGCTCTTTTAATTCTGTATTATTCACGTCGGCTGGCAACCGCCTCTCCACTGCTTGAATAAACTGCGCTGACGGCGTAAACGCGCGCGAGAGTAGGAAGCGCGATTACCGCACGATGGGAGTGGAGACAGACCTACATGACCGATGGCGACGCGAAGCCTGACGAATTATTCGCACGATATATACGCCGTCAGACGCGAGACCTACGCCGTCATGGGATTACTTTTTCATCATAGTTTTCTTTATGGCATCTAACAACGCGGGAATGTCTATGGGCTTGTTGAGGTGAGCGTTCATGCCGCTCTTTGCGGATTGGCGCTTGTCGCTTTCAAACGCATTAGCCGACAGAGCGATGATGGGTATATTCGCAATGGCGGGATCGTCCATAGCGCGTATGGCCGCAGTCGCCTGCCAGCCGTCCATGACGGGCATTTGTATATCCATCAGTACGAACAGGTACTCGTCGGGCTTGGCGACTGACATTTTGTCCACTGCTATCTGTCCGTTTTCGGCGGGCTCGACGATAATGCCCAAATCCTCCAGCAGCTCTGTTTCGATTTCGAGGTTGATCTCATTGTCCTCGACGACGAGTATCTTCTTGTTCTTGATAAATTCTTCTACGTCGTCGGTGTCCTCGACTTCAGCTTTCTTTTCCGCTCTGCGGAAGCTCAACAAGACGGTGAACGTACTGCCCACGCCGACTTCGCTCTCTGCCGTGATGGCGCCGCCCATGCCGTCGACTACCTGCTTGGCGATGGTCAGTCCGAGACCGCTGCCGAACACACCGCTGTGCGTGGAGTTGTTCTCTCTTTCAAACGGCTTGAAAATCTTGTCCAGCGATTCCGGCGCTATGCCTATACCCGTATCTTTTACGACGAATTTGAGTGCTACAAACTCGGACGAGGCGGACGGCATTTCTTCGACGACGATATCGACCCTGCCGCCGGTGCCGGTGTATCTGATCGCGTTGCCGGCGATATTCATAAACACTTGCTTTAGCTGGTCCCTGTCGGCGTACACGTCGAGCGCGTCGGCGTGGAGGCCTTCGGTGTTGAAGTCGATACGCTTCTTGGTCGCATGCGGCAAAAGCTCGTCGTAAACCTCGTAAATCAAGTCTTTCAGACTGCAAGGCTCTTCGTGGAAATGGAAATCTTTGGATTCGAGGTACGAAATCTCAAGCACCTGATCGACGAGATCGAGTAGCTGCTTGCCTGCCTTTTGAACATTGTCGAGGTTTCTTTCGAGTGATTCGCGGTTATCGATATTCTTGCGCGCAAGCTCGAGGTAGCCGAACAGCGCGTTGAGCGGCGTGCGCATGTCGTGCGACATGTTGGAAAGGAATGTGTCCTTGGCGACGTTGGCGAGCTTGGAGTCCTCGAGCGCGTTCTCGAGCAAGGTCTTTTGCTGCATTTCCTGCTTGATCTCTTCCTCAATGTTGCGCGAGCCGAGAACAATGTGCGAAATGCGCCCGCTGTTTTCCACGTCGACGATGCGAAGCTGCATGTATTGCACTGTGTTCTCATACAGACACTTGAAGTTGGTGTAGAACGTGCGCTCTTCTTGGAGTGCTTTGCGAATGTATTTGGGCGAAAGCACTTCGCGAATGCGCTGCTGGTCGTCGTGGTGCACCCATGACTTTACAAAACTTTCGGTAACCGCGCTGTAGCTTTTAGCGGTCATTTTGCCGTCGAACTGCTTGGTCAATCGCGCGCTCGTTCGGTACGGCATAACGGTATCGGTGTCGAGATCGATGTACAGAATGGAATCGTAGTTGACGCTCAGCCCCTCTATGACGCGCATGCGCTGAAGATGCTCTTCCTCATGCTTGACGGTCTTTTCCGTCGCGTCGGTGATAAAGACGTAGTAAATATTTCCGAAGCTGGTCTTGATATGGTGCCCGTAATCCTCTACGTAGCGAATGTTGCCCTTCTTGGTCAGTATGCGGTACTCGACGTAATCGAGATTGTTGTCCTCTACCGAGATCTGCTGCTCGATACTGTTTTTCACCGCGTCGTAGTCCTCGCGGTAAACCACGCCCTTGAACGACTTGCCGGTGTACTCGACAAACTCCTTGGCGTCCGCACATTCGAACATGTGAATGAGCGCCTTGTTCGCGTAGATTATCTCCTCACCCTCGTCGGCGTGGTAAATGAGAAACCCGCCGGGCAGGTGGTCGACAAACTTCATGAACTTGCGCGCACTCTCGCGCTGTGCATGCGTGAAATTACCCACCCCGTTGGTGACGAGCAGCGGAAGCATCTCCTCAATGAGAAGGCTGGACTCTCTCTCTTTCATAAATCCCCCCTACAAAACTCCGAAGAAATCTATTCAATGTCGTAATCTATTGTATAGTATACCATATATGAAGCATAAAGTCAAATAAAACACCCCCACCTCTTTCCCACCCCCAAACGTCCCAAAACGCCGAGAAATCACTAAATCAAATAACCGACTACGACGGCACTGTTGTGCAAAGAGACCTTCTGCGGGATAGTGCCGCAGAAGGTCTCTTGCCATTGTTATTGATTTTTAAGTTGATCGGTTTACGCGCCTTATTGCACGTTATATCAGATTACAGCGCCATTCTGAAATACTGAATTTGCGAGCCGGTGTCGGTCGCTACGTACACGTAACCGAACATGAAGGCGCTGTCTTCGGTAGGCGAGAATATCGAGTAATGACTGAAGGTGCCGGACGTCACATTAGACAAAATCTTTGTGCCGTCAATATTGTAGAAGTCGAAGGTACCTTTCTCCTCGTCAAACACTCTGACAAAACAATAATAATGATAATCGTGGTCGCTATCCATGTAATTGAAATAGTAAATGTCCATGTTTTCAGCGGATAGAGGCCTCACGCTATTGTTGGAAACGTCGAACGTGTAGTACGCACCTTCATCGTCCGTCACCAACACGTAATTGCCGTAGAGAGAGGACGCCGCCGTGTAGTCAAAACCGACTTTTACCACTCCGTCAAAGCCTACGACGCCGAGCTTGTTGTTGAAACTGACAAGGAATCCGTCGGACAACACAGTCAGCAAAGACTCTGCGACATCACCGAGATAAGAAACAAGCTCGCCCTCTGCGTCGACAATGCTGAATGTAAAATCTGTGGAATCAACGTATAGATAATTGTTGCCGATTTTTGCCATAGGCATGCCGAACAAACTGTCCTTTGCGCTGAAGCCGATTGCGCCCTCGGCGTTTATAACGACCGAATCGGAGTAATTTTTGTCCGCCCAAGCAACGCCGTTTACCATACGGTAAATTTCAACGGCGGCTACGTCGTGTGCCCTGTCAACCTTATTGTACAAGACATCGCCTGCGTCGTACAATACGTAGTCGGCGCTGATATCCTTTGTTTCGCCTGTAGCGATATCAAAGCTGTACGTATTGGCCACGTACTTGTCTCCGTCGTCTACGAAGTTGTATCCGCTTGTCGCCATCGAGTCGACAGGGATAAGCGTGGAATATACGATGTGTTCGTCGACGTAGGTGTATTCATCCATGTTTATCGGCTCCACAAAACGGGAAACTTCATCGCCCTTGGTGTCGGTGAACACCCATGTTTTTCCGTATTTGCGCACGAACGTATTTGTCATGAACGCATCTTCATTCTCTTCACCGACGCCGTACCATTCCGAGAGCGACTCGGGATCGGCAGTGTACAGCTCGCCTACGCCGGGGAGCTTGTTGCTCTTGGGAAGCTCGTCGACGCCGTAGCGGGACACGGTACCGTCCTCATTCACTTCGTGATACTTAACAGCGCCGTCAACAGTGACTAGGAGATATGTCTTAGTCTCATTGTCAATTGTTACGCTTGTTCTGTACACATATATGTCTTCGCCTTCAGCAATCTTAGTGCCCGCTATATCGTATATGATTTGTTTGTACTCGTGCGTCATGCCGCTGAAAACACCGTAGCCGTAATATACAAGGGATATTAACTCGTCCGATTCGCCAAACGTCCTGTCCCTTAACAGCGAATAGCCGTAAACGCCTTCGTTATTTTCAAGCACTACCAGACCGTTGCCGGCGGTGTATGTACTGACGTAGACGTCATCACCGAATGTTTTTCTCGACACCGAGGGAAGATTGTTGCCTATATTGTTATCGTACAATTCGCTCAAATCGCCGATGTAATTGTTCCAATCGATGTCGAATGTAGCCGCGGCGGGAACATTGTTGCCCGTCGATGTGTTGGGTTTGCCGTCTTTGTCGTTGCAGGCCGCAAGCACGGAGCCCATGCCAATGGCCATGCTAATGGCGGCTACAGTGCACAGAAGTTTTTTTGTCTTTTTCATGTTTTTCTCCTAATGCAATAATTACTGTATGATTTTAACACTTGTGCCCTAAAGTGTCAAGAAATGAATTATTAAGTTATTAAATTTTTTGACAATTTCACGCGTGCCTGTCGAAAACGCAATGCGAAGCGCCGAACGACATCAACGAGTGCAAAGAACCGAATATACCGAAAAATCCCGACCGTAAAATCGGGAATTTTTTTGGTATATGCTAATCAAATCACCGCGAAGCGGCCCTACTTCTTCACTATTCACTATTACTTCTTACTTCCGAAAATCGGCGTAGGAAAAAGTGAAGGGTGAAGGGTGAAGAAATAAAAATCGGCGATAGCGGTTGCTATCGCCGATTTTTGGTGGTGCTCGGTTGTTAAAGAATGAACACTATCGCCCGCCGCCTCTATGTCGTTTAGCAATTCTTCGGTGATTTCGACGGGTTGATTCCCGGCATTGAGTATAAACGTGATTTTATTGTCATACAAGTAAATTCTATTGACAAGCGCCGTGACGAGCGCCTTGCGGTATTTTATGTCGTTCGCGGCACCGTTCCGTATTTGGGTAAGAAAGAACTTGACTTGCGGCACCGTGATACCTACAAGTATTGTATTTTCTGCGGCAAGCTGCTTTTGAAGCTCGACACGCACCGCATTCTTCTCTTGAATCCGTGCGGTGATCTGCTCGGCGGCGACTCCCGTTTCCAAAGTTCGCGGAAGATTGTCAACTGCCTTTTCGTTATCCTTCAGCAGCTTCTCAAGGCGGCGGACATTGCGATTACTACGATTTTGAAACGTGCGATTATTCGGCTTTGGCGATGGCGTAATGGACGATCTGACAAAGAAATTAACAGACATAGGCAATCAAGCGCAAGAAGCGCAACAGTATTTATACGAAGCGGCGGCGGTTATGTTTGCCGAACAAAATGCAAATGTGCGCTCCTGCTATATAAGCCCGAAAGAACGAAAAGACCGGCAAGTATTTCTTTGCCTGCGCCTTGCACAGATAGAACAATGCCACAACAACATATTAAAAAATATCAAGGACATTGCATTTGCTGAAAAGGTACGATTGTTTAACAAGCATACACACGGACTATACAAAGACCAAGCGCCGCAAATTGTAGCGGAATTAACCGCAAGAATGGAGAGCGAAAACAGATGATAGATAACTTTATTATAGAACGATTAAAGGTCATAGAACGAACGATACGGCGAAATGAGCAGCTCGCAAAAGGCGAACTGACGGGAAAATCTTACTATATTGCGCCGCAGTATACATTTGAGGAAGTGCTGAAAACAATGCAGGAATTGTTGCCGAATGCAAGATATTCTTCTTTACGCAGCAAGCGGCAGAGCGCAACCTATGGGAGAACACGACGGATACAACGCAAACTTTTATAAGGATGCTTACCGCAAATTCGGACACAGCGACACACCGCACGGCATAAGCGGAACGATAACATCGCATATAAAGCAGATCGCAACCGAACTATTACAAGCAAGGAATTGTATTAACCGTGTTTATATGGAAATGTACGGCATTATGGGTATGCAGGCAGGACATACCACCGCCACAGGCGAACAGCAACCGCAAATATTTGTTGTCGGTATGAATAAAGCCTATAACCTTTTCGAGGCGTCAAGGCAAGCCCTTACTGAAGCGGTCAACATACTTTGTGATATGACGCTCTTCACGCCGATAGACCCGACAGAACCGACTGCGCCAGCAATAGGCGGCGGAAATAATGCAGTATAAGCATTACAGACGCGGCTATTAACATTACCTATCAACATGTTTCCCCTATTGCTCTACGTGGTTATGGGGGTACTTTTTTGATAGAAAAACCCAAAAAGAACAGGCAAACCATGTATAGCGCAACTTATCGAAATATTGTTCTCACAACTAAATCTTGACTATATAACCTATTTGATTTATAATTAATATAACCACAAAGGAGAACCTAATTTATGAAGTCATCACAACTTTTGATTTTAGGAAACGGATTTGATGTGCATTGTGGACTGAGATCAACTTACACAGATTTCTTTCGTAGTGAAATTATTGACACAATTGGAGAATCGTTTGGAAGAAAACAGTTGCGAGCAGGCGTTAGAGGTTTTTGGGAAAGCCTGCTATTCGAGTATTATGATGTTTACGATAAAAATGATTATAAATGGTGTGATATTGAAACCATAATCAAAGATACACTTTGGTCAATTTATTTTGGAGAAAATAGTTCAGTGAAAAATATAGATCGTGGTCTATATATGAGTTCCTTAAATTTCTTTACTGATAAACCACAATCATTTGACAAAGATAATCTTAAAAACATAGGAAAATTTTTATTTGATTATTGTTTGGATTTTATTACACTATACCATTTAAATGTACTAAGTCCCATACGAGGTTTGGATTTATTATGTGAAAATCTTCTACAACAACTAAATAATTTGGAACAACGTTTTTGTAGATATCTTAAAAACCAAATTATCAATCCGGACAATGAAAAGGAGTTAAACGAAAAGTATATTGTTAATTCTGTGAATTTACTTGCGCAACTCACAGGATTTGTATGCTATAAATTTAATAAATTAGATGATTTTATAGTCTTCCAAAGTAAAAAGTGCTTAATTGATGTTTTTGATAATTTAAAAGATGTGCATATACTCAGTTTTAATTATACGGCACTATTTGATATTTTAGGTGTCAATAAACCGTGCGCATATAACAATGTCCACGGTAAACTGTGCAATAACATTTGTACGAAAGATTGTAATGCTTCCAGCGTGATATTTGGAATTGACGACAATTTAATACAATCGCAATATTTTAAGTCTGAATTGCGATTGTTTAGCAAAACGTATCGCAAAATATTTAATGATGAATATTCAATAAAAACATTGCCATCAAATAACAATAATCGAGTACAAATAAAATTCTATGGACACTCATTAAGTAAGGCCGACTATTCTTATTTTCAAAGCATATTTGATTATTACGATTTGTATGGAAATAGTAATGTAAGTTTAGTATTTTATTATTCAAAGGGTTATGAGCAACACGACGATATTTACCGACTAATAAGTGAATACGGTAAATCACTTACAAATAAAGAGCAGGGGAAAAATTTAATACATAAGCTCCTTTTGGAAAATCGATTACGAATACAAGAGGTTAAATAACCGTGATAGAAACCGTGTGGAATATAAAAACTTAAAGTATATACCCGTCCTATAAGTGGAATGTGAGAATGCTGAATAAATACACAAAACCCTTTCTTTTTTCTTTTATATTTTCTTTTTTCTTTAGGGTGATTATATATTATAATAATAACCTATCGGAGAGTTATATTGTATTGTTATCAATGGCTGAATGAATTGGGTTTTGTATAAACACGGCATCACACAACGGCATTGTTCAGCTCTCCAAAAGGTTGTTGCAAAAACGGCGCGAACCGCACCGCGCAGGCGGCGGTCAAAATGGCATAACAAAAGGCGGCGGCTATTCGATCGGAACAGCTACCGCCCTTTTGATAGGTTGATTACAGCTCGAACGTGGCGGCAAAACCACCGCCAAAATAATAAAGTGTTCGTGTAATCTTGTTGTGGTGGAGATGACCGGAGTCGAACCGGTTTCCGACGCGGTAATACGGGGACATCTACAAGTTTAGTCTATTGCTCGAAGTCCGAACATAAACCGCAATAAACAAAGGTTTACGCCCGCGAGGTCGTTGTAAGCGTATGGCGGTCCGACCGCGCCGCCCACGCTCCCTATCTGTAATTAAGCCCGCGCTCCCGCCGATAGGAAACGGGTGCGGACTTGCTCCTTAATTAAGCAGCGAGCGCCATTGCGGGAGTCGCAACCGGAGCCGCGAACTTGACCACTTTGGCATTTTCCTTTTTGTTGGCAATTAAAGCCTTTCGCGTTGATGAGGCAGCCGACCCTGCCACTTGCTTTCCTCCGCACATCCCGCCCCGTCGAAGCCATTACATCCCCATGGAGCCGTTTGCTCGGTTGTCGGTATATTATACTCTGCCCGTTCGGCAATTGCAACTGTTTTTCAAATTTTTATTGCGGAAATTTTTATCGAATAATCGGCTATTTAACTTTCAAAGTGTTGAGGCTCGCCTTTCTCTCGTCTGTTATGCGGTACGATTCGCGCGCTTTCTGTATCGCCTTGTTGTGCACGAATTTGGGCAACGTCTTGCTCTCAATCAGCGGCAAGGTCATTTCATAGCACTTTGTTAGGCACTCGGCAATCAGCCACGCCGCACCCATATCCACATAGTATTGCCCGTACTCGACGGACTGCAACGTTTCGAAAACCCGTTCTATCCCGTCGTCGTCCACGAAGTTAAACATATAGATTAAATATGTACGCTTTTCGTACTCGCCGTCGCAAGTCAGCAGATACCGAAAGTCGGACGCAAACAATTCTCTATCCACCCAATCGAGACAGGACATTACACAATCTACGTGCGCCCACGACCCGAACAGCGGGATTATTTTCTTTAGATACTCGCGCGTTTTGCCGTAATCACCCTTTCGCGAGGCGAGCATGCCCGCGTACAGCACTGTCTCGAACGTTTTGTCGCCGTCGACAAAAAAGTCGTTCAAAATCCCGTCACGCTTATTTATATCCGTCGCCTTGACGATCTTGCGCATGACGGGAATGCGCACGCCGATTGTTCGATACGTGCTGTTGACTATGGGGTTGTTAAAAGCGTCGTATTTTGCGTTTGCCTCGGCGTTTATCGCCGCTTTTACCTGTTCGTAACTTTCAAGCATAATTTATCTCGATTTACCCTTTCTTTGTCGGCTTATACCCTATGCGGCGCGACGAGGCAGAACTTGACGTCCGTGATTGCGTCGGCGCAATAGACGGCGTTTCTTGTATAATCTCGTCGCTTGGCTTTGCTGCGACCGTTTGAGCGGTATCGGTCTCGGGCCGTTCGTCTTTCGTTTCCTCTTTTGTTTCCGCATGAATAATTAAAGGTTCTTCCTTTTCCTCCGGAATGTCCAACACGAGTTCGGTGCGCGGACTTACGGGCGGAACGGGCGGCGTGACGGAAGGTCTTTTGTACGAGCCGCCCGAAGTATAACTGCTGCCCGTCGGCTTTTGTGTAGAATCTGTCGGCGGCGTGACGGGACGAGAGGATGTGTAAGTATCCGGCGTACTGTAATACTCGTAATTGTAGCGGTACAGCGCTTTGCCCGACTCGTCTACAAGCTTTGCTGTTAGCTTATCTTTCCTGACGGCGAGGTGAACGGTATCGCCCACTCTGTGCTCCTTGCGCGCATATGCGGTGACAATTTTGCCGTCGGCGTTTAACGTAATAACGAAAGTTTTGTACGTCCTGCTGTTGACTCTCGTCGTGCTCGAGCAATAGCAGTCCTCTACTACGCCGTCTCTGTACTCGTACTTACTCGGATCGATTTTAGTCGAAAAGATATGATGTTCGTGTACGAACATGCCGATAAAAAACGCGAAGGCGAACACAAAAACGGAAGCCGCTACGGCAATGCCTGCCGTCACATGCTCGGTGATAAACAATAATAGCGCCGTTATAATCAGCACGGCAATAACCAACGGGAAAATGCAACCGGCACTTTGACTTTTCCGCGCCGTGCTTTTTTGTGCGCCGACGTCGGGGCGGTTTGCATATGTTACGTAATCTTCGTCGCCATCTTCTTCGTCGTCGCCGTCCGAGCTTTCACGACGGGTATAGTTAGCTCGCGCTTCGTACTCGTCGAGGAGCGCTTCGATCTTGTCAAGTACTTCGTCGCCGTCCTCTACCGAAAAGTCGTTCCAAAACTCCTCTGCTTTGTCGTCGTATTCGTCTTTCAGCTCGGTCTCGCCCTTGTCCTCGAGCCAATCCGTAAAATCGATTTCTCGATCGAGTAGCGCGTCGTACCTTTTCATAATCTTAGTCTTATTCTTTTTGTAGTCCGACATTTTTCACCTCGTCCGAAACAAGTATAACACCAATCTTTTTCGCTGTCAATTACGAGCAAATGCCAACATACTTAACATTTTGTATATTATGTCGACTATTTCATTTGCAATTTCAGAAAATACCTGCTATACTTTTTTATAGTATGAAGCGAGTCCTGCTAAAACTACGTGAATCGTTTATATCCGTCCTGCCGGTAGCGGCGATCGTGCTGATACTTTCCGCCACGCCGCTTGTAAACTTTACCGGCATGGAAATCGGCACGTTCGCGGTTGCGGCGGTTTTTCTCATACTCGGAATCGGATTGTTCAACCTCGGCGCCGACCTTGCAATGACGCCCATGGGCGAACAGGTCGGTTCGGGCTTGACTAAATCCAAAAAAATCACCGTACTGCTTGCCGTGTGCTTTTTGATGGGCGTACTAATCACCGTCGCCGAGCCCGATCTTTCCGTGCTTGCCGAACAAGTCAGTTCTGTCATGAACAGCACCGTGCTGATAGTTACGGTAGGCGTGGGCGTCGGTGTTTTCTTGCTGCTTGCGGTGCTGAAAATACTGTTGCGCAAAGACCTTTCCGCCATGCTATTGTTCTTTTACATGGCGCTGTTCGCGCTGTGCGCTCTATTGATAGAGAGCGGAAAAAACGACTTCCTTGCCATGTGCTTCGACTCGGGCGGCGTAACTACGGGACCTATTACCGTTCCGTTCATAATGGCGTTGGGCGTCGGTATAGCCACGACAATCGGCGGCAAAAACAGCAACGAGAACAGCTTCGGCCTTGTAGCGTTATGCTCGATCGGGCCCATACTTGCGGTTACCGTGCTGTCCATCGCCTCAAACGGCGAACTCGATCCGGCAAGCGTAATACCTACGTACACCGTCGCGTCCGAGCTCGGCAGTTTCGGCATGATACTGTTGGAAACGTGCAAAGAAGTCGTGATTGCACTGTCGCTTATAGTAGCGTTTTTCGTAATCCTGCAATTGACCATTCTGAAATTACCCAAGGAAAAAATCATTCAAATAATAATCGGCATATCGTACACTTTTGTCGGTTTGGTTATATTCCTTACCGCCGTCAAAGTCGGTTTCATGCCGATAGGACTTAAGCTGGGCAAGCTGCTCGCCGAAAACAAAATCATTCTCGTCGTGTTCGGACTGGTCATGGGAATGATAGTAGTCCTCGCCGAGCCGGCAATACACGTACTTAACAAACAAGTCGAGGAAGTCACCGGCGGCGCCGTCACCAAGCGCGCCATGCTGATAGCGCTGTGCATAGGCGTCGGGCTTGCGATAGCGCTTTCCATGATTCGCATAATCTACGGCTTTTCGGTGCTGTA
>JAFLVF010000003.1 GCA_022508425.1 Clostridiales bacterium
AGCGACGAGATAAGACCTATGTTCTGACCTTCGGGCGTCTCTATCGGGCACATACGCGAATAGTGCGTGTAGTGAACGTCACGGACGGCGAAGGTAACGTGCTCGCGGTTGAGACCGCCGGGACCGAGTGCGGACAGCTTGCGCTTGTGCGTAAGCTCGGCTATCGGGTTTGTCTCGTCCATGAACTGCGACAACTGCGACGAGCCGAAGAACTCTTTGATAGCGCTCGTCACCGGACGAACGTTGATCAGAGTCTGCGGCGAAAGCTCGGAATCGGTCTGAATCTGCATGCGCTCGCGCACAACGCGCTCGAGACGGAGCATGCCGATGCGGAATTGGTTTTGCAACAGCTCGCCCACCGAGCGGACGCGACGGTTGCCGAGGTGGTCGATGTTGTCGCACGAACCGAAGCCGTGATGTAAGCCCATGATGTAGTTTACCGTCGAGATGACGTCCTCGACGACGATGTGCTTGACAATAAGGTCGTCGACGTGGCTTGCGCACAGGTCGGCTAGCTTTGCCCTATCGCCGCCCGCCTCTTCCATGAGCTTCTTGAGCATCGGATAGTACACCATCTCATTGATGCCGATGGAGCGCGGGTCGACGTCGATGTATCCCGCAAGGTCGACATGGTTGTTGGAAATGATGTTGAATTCCTTTCCGTTCTCGTCGAGAACGCAGACTTCGTTGATACCTGCGTTTTGAATCTTGACGGCGAGCTCTTCGGTGAGAACGTCGGCCGATGTGTGCAGTTCCTTGTTCTCGGCGCGCGCGTAAACAACGCCGTCCTCGTCGATGACGTCTTTTGCAACGCGGTAGCCGTCGACGCGGTAGCGAAGAGCGAGCTTCTTATTGTACTTATAGCGCCCGACGCGCGAAAGGTCGTACTTCCTGCGGTCGAAGAACATGCCGTGAATGTACGTCTTGATAGAATCGATTGTGGGAGTCTCGCCGCTACGAAGCTTATGGTTAAGCTCATACAATGCGCGCTCCTCGTCAAGCTGAGGCTTGTCCTCTTTGTCTGCATAGCGCGCGCAAGTAACGTCGATAATCGGATCGTCGGCGAAAATGCGACGGAGCGCCTCTTCCGTGCCGAAGCCGCCGTCGGTGACTGCCGAAAGACAGCTCAACAGAACTGTTGCCAGCACCTTCTTCTGCCTGTCGACGCGCACCCACAATACGCCCGAAGAATCTTCTTCGAACTCAAGCCATGCCCCGCGCGACGGAATGTTCTGCGCGCTGTAATGCGCCTGACCGGTCTTGATATCCTTCTTGTAATCGAAGTACACGCCGGGCGAACGCACGAGCTGACTGACTACGACGCGCTCGGCACCGTTTATGATAAACGAGCCGGTCGGGGTCATTTTGGGCAGGTCGCCCATATAGACTTCGGAGCGGGTGGACTCGTCGGTCGCGCAGTTGCGCAAACGCACCTTTACATACAAGGGCGCGGCAAACGTA
This sequence comes from Clostridiales bacterium, assembly GCA_022508425.1. Classification (GTDB taxonomy): domain Bacteria; phylum Bacillota; class Clostridia; order Christensenellales; family Pumilibacteraceae; genus Anaerocaecibacter. Next base: position 1,462 of record JAFLVF010000003.1, read on the forward strand.
GCGTCGCGGTCCTTGCACTCTTTCTCGGTGTAGTTGCGTTTTTGATTATTGCCCTCTTTGAAGCCGAGCGAATAGTCCTCGAAGAAGAGCTCGACACGGTTGGAATAATCTGTGATGGGCGAACAATCGCGCAGCACTTCCCTTATACCGTTGTCAATAAAGTCGTTGTAGGACTTTTTCTGCACCTCTACCAAGTCCGGCATATCGATCACTTCGCGAATCTGCGCGAAAGACATACGCTCGGTATTGCCGAACTTTACTTTGGTAATCTTTCTGTCAGCCATACAAACTCCTAAAAAGGTTATTTATCAGATAAAATACACATGAAAAACCGAGGACGGAACACGCCCTCTAACGCAATCAAAGTTTTATTTGATTAAATCGAAGATTTGCAATCGATTTCATCTCTTTTTATTTATTTCGCCTTGCATGTCAAAACGGCATACTACGCATTTTATAATTATATCACCGAGTGTCAACTTTTGTCAAATCATTTATAACCGTTTTTTACAAAAAAATATAAGAAATTTTGAGGAATTATTGCAATTCCGCTTTCGAAACGATTATCATAGCCCGATATCACCGCTTTACCGAAGTTTTCCCGCTCTATCGGCACAAAAAAACCTCCCGCAACTACATTGATTGCGGGAGGTTTTTGCTTTTCGTCATTATGTTTAGCTAACCGTTATTCTTCGCTTTTAGGCTCTTCCGGTGTTTGTTCGGCAGACTCTTCGGCGGGAGCTTCCGACGGAGCTTCTTCGGGTTTTTCGTCGGGGGTACCGTCGCCTGAAGCTTTGTCGTCGGCACCTTTGCCCTTCTTGCCCTTCTTCTTGCTGTACATTACACCGAACACGACGCCGCCGGCAATCAATACCGCCGCGGGTATACCGATGCCGAGGCCGAGTGCGAGGCCGAGCTTTCCGTTGTCGTCGTCCTCGACTTCCTTAATGCTGTACTTCCAGCCGTTTACGTCAAGATTATCGGCTTTCATTACGACGGCCGAGAACGCGCCCACGGTGAAGCTGTCGCCGGTAAACGTCGCTACGGGCGTCGTGCCGTTGGCCTTCTTGCCGTTGATATACACCGAATAATTGCCTTGGGGAACATTTATCGCGGTCTTAGTCGACGTGCCGTTGAAGAGCAAGACTACATACTCGTTGGAAGTCGGATTCTTGATGGCATAGCATGCAACGCCGTCTCTCATCTTATCGTCGATGATCGTGACGTTCGCGTCGATTTGCGCCTTGGTGGAAAGGTGGAACTGCGGCGTATTCTTCCTCAGTTCGATGAGCGCTTTGTAGTAATCGACCATATCGGAATTTTTGTCGGCAAGCGACCAATCGATAGCGTTGGTGCTGTCGGGAGACTTGTACGAGTTATCCGCGAAATAGTAGTCGTCGTACAGCCACTTTTCGGGCCTGTTGTCGTAATCGTTTTCCTCCGTCGTGGGTTTGGAACGAAGCAGCTCCTCGCCCGCAAGCATGAATACCGAGCCCTGGCTTGTAAAGACGGCCGTGGCGGCCAATCTGTTCATGGCCTTCTTCGTCTCGAGCGCATTTCCGCCGAAGTCGCCGTTATCCGCACACGCATTGATTTTGTCCCAGAGCGTGGCATTGTCGTGGCAGGAAACGTAGTTGATGTTTTGCAGAGGGCTGGAGGCAAACGCCTTCTTTTCGAGTATGCCGTAGCCCGCCGCCGTGTTGGCCGTTCCGCCGACCGCGCCGACGTATATCGCGGCGTCCCTCTTCGAGCCTTCGGCAAAACCGCGGGCTGTAATGGGAATATCGAAACCGCCTCCCTTGATCGCGTCACGCGTAATATCGTTGAAGAACGCGATGTTGGGCATGTACGACGCATGCGTCATATCGGCCTTTTTCATAGTTGAAGTTTCGGCCATGGTGCCCATCGTCCAGCCCTCGCCGTAAACCATGATGTCGGGGTTTTTCTCGGCAAGGGTGTCGTAAACATCATTCATGGTAAGCGTATCGTGCAAACCCATTAGGTCGAAACGGAAGCCGTCGAGCTTGTACTCGTCCGCCCAATAGTTGACGGAGTCGACTATAAACTTGTGAAACATATACCTTTCGGACGCGGTATCATTGCCGCAGCCCGAGCCGTTGGTGAAGCCGCCGGCGCTGTTGGTGCGGAAGAAGTATCCGGGCAAAATCTTCTCGAAATTAGAGTTGGCCGCGTCGCTGACGTGGTTGTAAACAACGTCCATGATTACACGGATATCCGCCTTGTGGAGCGCCATTATCATCTGCTTGAGCTCGTTGACGCGCTTTGCACCGTCCGCGGGATCGGACGAATACGAGCCTTCGGGAACGTTGTAGTTGAGCGGGTCGTAGCCCCAGTTAAACTGATTTGCCGCGCCGTATTCCGCGACATTGAAATTCTCGTTAACGGTGGCGAAATCGAACATCGGCAGGATGTGCACTTCGGTCACGCCCAACGATTTGATATAGTCGAGCGGAGTTATCTTGTCACTGTACGATTCGGTTAGTCCGAGGAACTTGCCCCTGTTGGCTTTGGAAACATTGGAGCTTTCATGGATGGTCATATCGCGAATATGCATTTCGTAGATAATCGCATTGGAGTACGAGCCACGCGCGGCCGGACGGTGGTGATTGGCCCAACCGTCGGGATCTGTCGTGTCGAGATCGAGTATCATGCCGCGCTTGCCGTTGCGCCCTGCGCTACGCGCGTACGGATCGACTATCTCGGACTTCGTACTGCCCGTCAAGACTGAATACGTATAGTACTTGCCGCTCATATCCTTGCTCGTTTCCGCCTCGAATACACCCGCTTCGCCTTCCTTGTCGCTGCGCTTCATTTCGATGGTTTCTTCGGCATCGCCGCCCTCGCCGCTCGCATAGATATTGAGCGTGACCGACTTGGACGCGGGCGCCCAAAGTTTATACGTGATCTTGTCGGCGGAGAATGTTACGCCGAGGTCCTTGCCGTCGTAGTTGTACTTGCTTCCGAACACCTTATCGTTGTCGTACAGCGAAACTTTGCTGATAGCTGTGGACTTGTAGCGCGTGTCCTCATCGGTGGACTCGTCGACGAGCATATACGTTTCGCCGAAATCGAACTCGCCTTCGAAATCGATGTTGCCGTTTGACTTACCGACGTTGGGATTCTTCTCCTCGCCCTCGGGGATAACCGTGCAGTCGAGCGAGCCGTGTACGCCGCCGTTAGAATCCTTAATCTTAAGCACCGTCGTTTCGGAAAGCGCAAGCGAACCGGTCGTGAACTGCACGCGGTAGATATCATTCAAATAGCTGAATTTAACTGTGCTGAACTTGTTGGACAAATCGGCGTCCTCCTTGTCATAATAAATCGTCTCGTCGCCTGCAACAAGAAAAATCTCAATCTTGTTGTTGACTATCTTGTTTGCGGGAATCATCAAATCCTTTGATTGATATCCCCAATCGGCATTGCTTGACGTGCCGTGCTTGTAAATTACGCCTATTGCGTCCTCGGCGGGCTTGTCGCTGTCGAACGGAACGCCCTCTATAGTCGCCGTAAGCGTCTTCCACTGCTTGTCGCGTATTGTCACCGTCTCCGCCTTAAAGTCGTAACGGCTTCCGTCGCCGCCGGCCGGCCAAATCCACATGTTGTACGGGAATCCGCCGACGGTGTATGCGGTGGCATAGAGATTGACGGTGATTTCGACCGACGCCTTAGTGGCGGCGCTTGCCTCAACCTCTGCTTTGACGACCGACGCCGCGCGGTTTCTGTTAAGCGCGCCTATCGGCAATGTGACAAACGCTATTGCGGCGATCAGGACGGCAACAAGAGCCAATCTCAACGCTTCGAAATAGCGCAACTGTCTGCTTCTCTTCATACATCTCCTCCTAAATGATAAGTTTTTTTTGGATTTTAATTTTACGCTTCGGTTTTGAGCAATGCGACCGTTCCGCCGTCGAGCGTCATGCGCCCGTTCGCAAACGTTGCACTGCCGCCGCCGACGGCGTGAAGTTCTCCCACTATTTTGTAGTTTGCATAGCCGGGCGCGTCGAACGAAATGCGCTCTGTCCCGACGTTGTGGACTATAAATATAGTTTCGTTGTTCCAAGTTAAAGTATAAGCCGCAATATATCTGTTATTCTCGTTTATCGTCGGATAGCCGGAGCCGCTCGGTGCGATTTCCTTTGCGTCGCCGAGCACGCCGTCGCCGTCGAGCGCGAGCGCGTCTATGACTCCCCTGCCTATCTCGGGGAAACGGTTGCGCATCTTAATGGTGCGACGGTAATAAGTCAAAATCGAATTTGCGTCTGTTGTCTGACTTATGACCGTACCGAGATCCTGCGTGCCCGAATAGTTGGCCCCGGACGGGTCTGAAACATTTCGGCTGTCGCCCCAATTGAAGTGCATCCGCTTGTTCTCGTCCCTGCCGCTGCCTTTTGCGCCTATTTCCTCACCGTAATAGATGTACGGATTGCCGGGCATGAGCATGTACAGCGAAGCGCCCATTTTGATTTTGGCGACGTCGCTTCTCAACAGCGCCGCACTGCGGTCGTTGTCGTGCCCGCTGAGGAAGTTGGAAAGGAGCGCCGCATCGCTTATTTCCAAAATCTCCGACTGCATGTCCTCGATATTGCTGACCAATGTGGCCGCCGACTTACCGTTGATGACGCCGCAAAAACCGCTGTCGGGTTGAGTAGCAAACCCGTAATTAAAGCAGCTCATCTTGGTATTGTAATACTGAACAACCGTAGGCGTAGACGACCACACCTCACCGACGTTGTAGCAATACTGCGAGATGCCGGGATAGCGCTCGCCGTACACCTCTTCGCCCTTCTCTGCGCACATCTCGTTAAACCACGTCCAAAACTCGGCATTTGCCGCGCTGTAAGCGGCGTTGCTGGGCGTGCCAAACGCCGAAGGAACGGCGTCGAGACGGAAGGAACGAACGCCTTTTTTCAGCCAAAACTCTACTATTTTTTCTATCTCGTCGCGCACCTCTTGATTGGCAAGGTTGATATCGGGCATTTCTTCTGAAAAGTTGCCGATATACCAATAGTCGGTAGTGCCCGGCACCCTTCTCCAAGTCATACCGTCGTACGGTGCGGTTTCTTGATGAATAAATGTATATTTTTGCATGTTCTCAGCCGCGGGATCGTCGGGCTCCAAACCGAACTGCGCCTCTTCGACAGCCGCCTTAAACCAATCGTGCTGATTGGAGCTGTGATTGAGCACGAGGTCGATTTGCACCCAAATTCCGCGCTCGTCGCACGCGGCAATCAGCGCTTCGAAATCATTCATCGTGCCGTACTGCATATCTATCGAATAGTAGTCGTCGACGTTGTACTTGTGATACGACGAAGATTGATGAATGGGCATCAGCCATATCCCGTTGATGCCGAGATCGGTCGTAGTCGAATCGTCGCCGTCGTTGAGATAGTCGAGGTTGTCGATAAGCCCTTGAAGATCGCCTATCCCGTCGCCGTTGCCGTCGGCAAAGCTGTGCACGAATATCTCGTAGTACGTCCGACAATAGTCCTGAGGTATATTATACTCGTAAGTATTGACGGGCGTAGCGTCCTCCGGCGGCGTGTTGGTTTTTTTGTCCCCGCATGCAATTGACGACAAACCTATAGCCGCCACCGCCGAAATGGATGTTAGCAGTGAAATAATCTTTTTCAGTTTCATGAAGCAAATCCCTAAGTATTAAACGTTTTAGCGCACATATAAACAGCATATGGGCTTAAGACCCACATGCTGTTTACGTGCGAATTGATTAGCCTTTCGCCGCGCCGCCGGTGATGCCTGCGACATAGAACTTTTGCATAATAAGGAACAGTATGACGATAGGTACGGAAATAAGTACGCCTGCCGCGCAGAAACGCGTAAACATCGTAACTTGGAGTGTGTTTTCCATGACCCACCGACGGATACCTACCGCTATCGTGTAAACTTCCTTCTCGCGAACGAATATGGACGCCATAATGAAGTCGCACCACGGGCCGATGAAGGACGTCAACACCGTGTAAACGATAATCGGTTTGGACAGAGGAATAATCATCTGCCAGAATATGCGGTTCTTGGTCGCGCCGTCTATGCGCGCCGCTTCGTCAATAGCCATAGGCACCGTATCGAAGAAACCCTTGACTATATAGTAGCCTGTACCCGAAGCGAGCGAATATGCGAGAATCAAACCGAGTAGGCCGATACGCGGATGGTTCATGTTGGCCGCAAGTCCGATCGCCTTGAAGAACTGATAGAGGCAGATTAACGACATGAAGCCGGGGAACAAGCCGAGTATAAGCGAGATGTTCATGAGCTTCTTACGCGCCTTGAAGCGAAGCCTCGAGAGCGCGAACGAAACCATGAGAACAAACAGTGTCGATATAGCGCACGAACCGAGCGCTATTATGAGCGTGTTGAGCAACCATGTTCCATACGGATAGTTGGAATCGGTAAACAGCTTCTTGAAGTTTTCTGCCGAATACACCGTAGGCAAAACGGTCGCCGACGCCATACCGGGGTTCTTTCCGTCAAATGCGCGCAGTATCAACCACAGTATAGGGAACAGCCAAATTACAACCATCACAAGGAGTATGATATAAATGACCGTATCCGCAATAATACGTTTAGATCTCAATCCTATCATTGGAAGGTATCCTCCTGCGTGTTGGATTTGGAGCTGTTGAACACTATGAGCGCGAAGAACGCCGTAATGACGAAGATGAACATGCCTATGACAGCCGCGTTGCCGTACTCTTGCGGCGACGCGTCTGCAATCGTCAGGTTGTACAGCCAGGTGATAAGCAGCTCGGTCTTGCCGTAAGTGATACCGGCTTGCGTGGTCAGCTTCGGACCGCCGCCCGTCAAGAAGAATATGACGTTGAAGTTGTTGATGTTGCCCGTAAACGTCGTGATGAGCTGAGGCGCCATGACGAACATGATGTACGGGAATGTGATCGAAATAAACCTTCTCACAGGACCCGCGCCGTCTATCCTGCTCGACTCATACATCTCTTCGGGTATGTTCATGAGAATTCCCGAAGTAGCGAGCATGGTATACGGCATACCGCGCCACATGTTGATTACGATAACCATTATGCGCGCAAGCCACGGCTCGTTCTTGGTCGTAGCGCCGCCCAGCCAGTCGATGTTGACGTCGAGATGGAACCACTGCTGCAAAATCTGGTTAAACGCACCCGTCAGCGACTTGTCCGCGGCAAAGCCGAAGAACTTGCTCATCATCAACAGCGTGATGAAGTCGGGAATAGCGATTACGATGATGAAGCACGTGCGCCAAAACGCCTTGAGCTTGATCGACTTCTTGTTGATCATCATCGCAAGGAACATGCCGAAGAAGAAGTTGGTAAACGTCGCAAAGAACGCCCAAACAAGCGTCCAGCCCAATATCTTCCAGATTATCGAGCCGTACGATGTGGCGAACACGGCGACGAAGTTTTTGCCCCCTATCCAACCGAAGAGCTCGGCGGGCGGCATGTGCGCCTTGTTGAAGTTGGTAAACGCGACCAATATGTTACAAATAAGGGGCAAAACCGTGATAAGCAAAACGCCTATGATGGGAAGCGCCAAAATCGTAACATGATAGCCGTCGTTGAGTGCAAAGTTGAGCTGTTGCTTGGGCGTGGAAAGTTCCTTGCCCGCTTCAACCATCTTTTGCGTCTCGAATGCTACCTTTGTGTATTTGACCCACATATATATGAAGAATATAGTGAGAAATACGGTCAACACACAATATAAAAGTATGGAAACCGAGTTGTCGATTACGTCGTAACCTATTCCGCTCGGCCTATCCCTTGTTGCCTCAACGCCTATTTGCTTATAGCTAAGCCCCGGCATCGTAACGGCAATCTTGGAAAAGTTGGTAATACCTACAAAAATCAGAAAAACTATATACAGCGCCTCAACCGCAAACCATAACAGTCCTTTGAGTATCTGATTTTTGCCACGCGTGAAATTGCCGAATCCCATAATCAGATACGAGAATCTGGTGCGCAAATCACCGTGTCTGAATCTGTACCACAACCCCTGGAAGCCGTGCCCGATAGCCAACCCCAATCCCTTTAGCTTCTTGGGGATAGCCTTGAGTACGCCCCATATCATCAGCGCTACATTCCTGATGTAGCCCAAAATAGTGAGGCCTAACTTTTGGTACCACGGGCGGTTAAACTGCTTCCAAGTGGGGGTGTCATTTACTTTTTCCATAAAATTTCACTCCCGGTTTTATTACATGACAACAGCCGAGCCGACATGTCGACTCGGCTGTAATCACTTATAGCTTTTGAAATATTATTCTGCCTTCGTTCTCAACGCAGCGTCAAGAGCATCGACAGCAGCGTTGATGTTGGCAGCCGTTGTCTCGCCGTTGTAGACGCCGTTGCCGAACGTCTCAAGGCCTTCCCAGAACTTATCGGGAGTGACGAGCTGCATGTGGCCGCCGGCAGCATTCTGCTCGGCAAGCGCGGCAAGCATCGGGTCGGCAGTTACACGGGGATCTTTAGCGCCCTCGATGTTGGTCGGGCAGTCGCCGGTCGCAATGTAACGCTTGATCTGGTTCTCCTTCGTGTTGAAGTAGTTGGCAAGCGCAAGCGAAGCCTCTACCGCCGCTTCCGATTTAGCCGGGTTGACGCCGCAGTACTTCGCGCCCATGAACGAGCCCATCTGATACTCTTTGCCAGTCGTGTCGGTGAACTTAGGAAGCTTGGTGAAGCCGATACGCTCTCTGCTCCAGCCGTCCGTGCTGTCGGCCATGTTGTAAAGCGCGTTGTTCTCGTTGACCCATGTTCCCATGACGCCCGCAACAACCGTGCCGGCCTCGAAGCCTACTGCAACGGAGTTGTTACCGGTGCTCGCGGTGAATGCGCCGTTGGCGCCGGTGCCGAAGTACTTAAGGAAGGTTTTGCCCGCCTCGTAGCCTTTGTCGGTCTTCAGGGTGATCTCGTTGTTGCTCGCAGTGTCGCCGAGACCTACGCCCATAGCGAAGAAGAACGTCGGGTTATAGAAGCCGTTGCCGTAATCGAAGATAATCTTCTTGCCGGAAGCGGTTGCTTTCGTAACCATCGTGTCGAGCGACTTAACGTCGTCGGCGGTGAAGAATTGGGTATCGTAGATAAGGAAGTAGCCGTTGGAGTTGGCGTTGGGGAAGGCATAGTACTTGCCGTCGATTGCCGCCGCGTCAACAGCGCCTGCGCCGTCGCGAGCTTGGATCTCGGTGACGTAGTTGTTGGGAAGAGCCTGAAGCGCGCCCTGAGCCACGTTCTTGTCGATCTGGTCGGACGCAAGGAAGTAGATGTTGGGACCGGTTGCAGGGTCGGTACGAACAGCCGACGCCGCGTCGCCCTCGCCCTTGGCCTCGAACGTTACGTTCCAATCTTTTGTTTCATCGGGATGAGCGGTCTTGTAATCTTTGACCATTTGCTCATAAGCGGTGATAGCGCCGTCGGGGCACCATACCTTAATGACCAAACCATCATCCTTTTTTTCGCCGCAAGCCGCAAGGCCGCCGCAAACGGAGAGCGCCATAGTAGACGCCAAGAGTAATGAGAGCAATTTCTTTTTCATAATTTCCTCCAATATGATTTTTTATAATTGCTTGAGCTTATTATAACATCGAACACATTCATTGTCAATAGGATTTTTCAAAAATGTTTACATTTTTTTGTTCAATTTGACTATAAATATACCTGTATTTTTCCCCGTTTTCGACAAATTATGCGCGGCGTTATATGTGCCGCGTACACGATACCCCACCCGCGCAAACGCATAGATAAGCGCCGCTTTTGTGTCACAAAAGCGGCGCTTATCCTCAATTATTATCTCTTACATTTTAGCTATAACTATTCTTTATAATTGGGCAGGTATGTAATTCCGTCTGTCGTCTTGCCCCATTCGTTGATTCTGTAGTACTTGACGGTGCCGCCGTCGGTTATCTTGATGACGCTGTTGTTGGCGCCGTTACCCTCGACGAATGCCGCCGTCACTACCCTGCCTACCGCATTTTCGGCCGCCGACAGTATGTACGTCTTTTCCGATCCGACAGTGATTTCGCGTATTACCGTGCCCTCGATGCCGGCTACCCTACTCGAGCCCGTCGTGAAGTATTCGGTAAAGCTTTCCGTGCCGACGGCGGTCAAGCTTATCAAACCGTTGGCTATACGCTCGGCAGTGGCCGTTATGTAGTTGCCGCCGTTGTACACCTTGATAAACACCTTGTCGGTGCCGTCGGGCATTGCATAGCCTATATACCTGACGCTACCGCAATCGATGACGGCACGACCGAAGGTATCCAGAGTCAAACTGTACCTACTGTTGAGCACGCCCGCCCCGTAAGTGATTAGAAGGGGGTTGCTCGCATAGCTCGCGTCGGCCATTATAATCTGTATCGTGTACTTGGCCATAACGGGAGCGCCGTCTACGTTGAGGCTGACGGTAATCAGATAATATCCGCTCGCAGTGCAACTCAAGTTGCCGAAGTCGACTGCCGCTTCCTTGCGCGCTCCGGTAAGCTCGCCGTCTTTGGTAGTGATGCTTATCGCGTTGAGAATTTCGCTCTTGACCGTCTGCTCGGACCGCGTGCCGCGACTGCCTGCAAACTCGTACTGCGCCAGCTTGACAATCGCACCGTCGGTGATAAGAACATTTTCAAACGTTTTTCCGGCGAAGCTTTCCGCGCCGCACGACTTGGTCGTCAACGTGTTTAGAAACTCGCCGACATAGAATTCCGCGCCCTTGCCGTATTGGAACGTGGGCGAAGTGTCGATATACGTAATGTACATCACGCCGCCGCTGACCGTATAACGGAATTGCGTACGCTGGAAATTGTTGATTTTAGAAGTGGTAAAATTGACTATACCGGTGCCGTAGCCGTCAACGAAAATGTATTCGTTCTCGCCCATATACAGGCCGTAATACACGTCCTTATCTTCGACCGTAAACCTGTTGTTGACCGTGTCGAGATGGAATTTGTACGAGAATTCTCTGCCGCTCTCGTATAAATAATACAAGAATAAGACGTTGTTTTGCGTGTCGATATACGAATTCTTGTAGTTGCTCAGGTCTCCCATGGTGTACGAGAACTTCGTCGTGCCGTTCACGCTCAGTGTGAAATTGCCGCTCGACGCGCTAAGCTGGGCGTTGACGCCGTCAACCGTGCCGAGGAAGGTCTTGCCTGCGTACGGGTTGGTCGTCGACGTCTGATTGACCTTGCCTGCCGTCGCACTGCTCATTGTGAAGTTATACGTCACTCCGTTTAGCGTGACGCTTGACTGTACGCCCGATTTGGGCTCGAAGCCGTCGGCATACACCGCGTCGCCCCAATCGACTACATACACGGTATCCGACGCCGTTTTCTCGGCGAGCCGTATGTACAATCCGTACCACTTTTCGCTGTTGTCCTTCTTGTTTTTAATGTGGAAGGTGTCAATGCTGTATGTCGAAAACGTGCCTGCAAGTACGTGTTGTGAGCCGTAGTTGATTGTAACAGTCTCTTTTATTTCCCATATACTCTCATTGAAAAATACAAACGGACGTTTGGCGTCATGGAAGCCGAGCTTGACCGAGTTGTCCGGATCGAGCACGATTATGCCGTTGTCATAGTAGAGTGTAAAATTGTTGGAGCCCAATCTGACTACAAGTGTGTTCTCGTTAATGCCGTATAGAACTTCACCGCGCAGGTTGCCGAAAGTCAGTTTGCTGTCCGCACCGATGACCAAATCGTCAATCCAAGTGGCCGCCGAAGCCTCGACCGCCGAAGTGCTGACGCCGAAGCCGTCGGCAATACTGTAGTATCCGTAATCGCCGTCGCCCCAATCCACGTCGTAATCCGAGTCGTAGTCGTCGTCATCGTCGTTGCCCGACGAGATAGTCGTCATCTTGGTCTTGTACGTGCCGCGCAGTGCGTCGTCCGTCACGGTAACAACAGCCGTAGCCGACGCGCCGCCGTACTCGAGCGTGATTTCATAAATGCCCGGAGTGAACGTATCGACTTTGCCCGAAATCATGTCGTATGTTACAGTGACCGGCCGGCCGTCCTCTGTCACCGTAAACAAATCCTTTGTAAACACCGTTTCGCCGGTGAACACGCCTTTGTCGGTGGGCGTGATGACAACATTTGATCTGACAACTGCGGTGTATTCGACGGTAATGGGGTCTTTGTCGTTGCCGTAGACGTATACCGCTATGCGCACCGTCTGCGGAGTGGACTTAGTATAATCAAGATCGCCGGACAAAACCTTAGCGTAGCACGTAATGGGCGTGACGAAGTCGGGATTGTTCGTCAGGCTTTGTGCGCGGCCGTCGACCGTAACCATGAGGTTGCTGAATAAGTTGTAATTTGTCTGCGTTTTGGGGACAACCACGTTCTGATCGACTACCTTTACCTCTCCCACTCTGTCGACAACCACATATTTGATTGTAAGGTCGGAATAGGTAAAACTCGCACCGCCCGACAGTGACGGAGGATTCTCGCTGTACGGCAAGTGAAGCTTTACATTATACTCGCCCACCGTGTTGAAGTCGACCTGCTCCACCCCTTGCAAGAAATCGTCGGGTATCGCGTAAAATTTGATTCCGTTGATAATCAGCCTGAAATCCTTGGAAAACGCATACGTGTTGCGATCCGTGCCTTTTTTGACAATGACCGTGTCCGTATTCGCATAATCGAGTATTACGCCGTACTTGACCTCGACAGTGGCCGTATATTCGTGATTGTTGAAATGAAGGGTGATTGTATAAATACCCTCTTGCGTATACTTGACATCGCCTTCGACCATGTCGGGCGTTACCGGCACGTCCTCGTCGCCGAGCTTGATTGAGAACAACGACGTCAAATCTACCGTGTCGCCGTGCGGGTAAGTGACGACATTGCGCGACGAAACGGTATACGCTCTGTCGGCAACGACCTTTACTTTGGCGACCTTGGTGCGCGTCACTTGGTCAGTGTGCGTGTAGCTGAGCTTTACGTCAAACGTATCGCCTACCTTCGCGCTTGCCGCAGCGCTCTTGTCGAGCATGGCGTTGGTCACTCGCACGGCAACGCCGTCCACGTACAGCGAGAACAGTTGTGTGTAGTCATAGCCCGCAACCTTGCTCGCCTCAAGCTCTTTTAACGCGTACGACGCGACGATAGTGACATCGTCTATGACCCGCACCTTGAGCGTCTTGACCTTATCTCCGTGCGTAACTGTGTATGTGTAATCGCCCTCTTCCGCTTTTACATTGGAGGTGACCATATCCGCAGTAATCGCAACCGCCGTGCCGTCCGTCTTTGCGGTGAAATACGACTTGAAGTCGGTCGTTGCCACCTTGGTGGTGAGCACCGTCACCGATTCTTGCTTGAGCTCGAGCGAATATACGGTCGCCTCTACTTCCACCTCCGCAGTAACAGACTCTTGCTCGTACGTGCAAATTACGTCGTACAAGCCGGCCTCCGCCACTACCGCCGAATGGTCGACATACGAATCGAGCACCGTAACTTGCGCGCCGTCGCTCGTAATGGAAAACAACGATGTATAATCGTATGTTTCCACTTCCGTTATCTTGACGGTGGTTTTCGGGCGCACCGCGGTGACGCTAATTATCGGATCGTGCGGCGGATCTACAGGACCTCCGCCGTCGTCGTTTTTATTCTTATTCTTGCACGCGACAAGCGACATGCAACCGAGCGCGGCGAAAACAACCGCCGCAATAGCCTTTTTCGGTTTCATTGTTACCTCTCGTTTAACTGAATACGCAATGCGCGAGGTTGTGTGCAGAACACACTTTACGCAACCTCGCGCTATACGTCGGTTATTTAGATGTTCCGGTTTGTACCTTAGAGAGACTCTTCACAAGTGACGCGCCAAGATTGAGCATGAAATTTCTGCGATAGGCAGGATATGCGTCGCGGTCGTATTCATAGCGGTACGTCCGCGACACATAGACGAACCTAGCGCTGAAATTGGCAGCAAGGTTGGTGCACGAACTTGTGTAAGAGGCTCTATATTACGCCGCGCGGTTGTATTCGCCTGCGTTGTAGAAGTACAGCCAGAAGTTCTTTGTAAAGTTGTTTTCAAGAACTATGGTGATCTTGTCGGTCGTCCAGACGACATAGCGCGAATATCTGCCCGACTCGCCGCCCGAGACGTCCGTTTGCTGCATGTCTTTTACGAAGCCCTTCGCACCGAACACCTCGTCGCACTTAGCTACTATCGCGTCGAAATTGGTGACCATGCCGTTCTCGTCGTACTCAGTGCTCCTGAGCGTGAGCGACAGATCGCGGCGAAGCCACTTCGTGCCGTCCGGCTTTTCCATCTGACGGTCGCCGTAGAACGGGCCGCTAAGCTCGTCGCCGAATATGTTGAGTATATCCTCCGCTGTGGGAAGCCCGCTTGCATTAGCGCCGTAAATATCTTCGATAGCCGCTTGAGCGTTCATGTCGTTTATGCGTTCGCCGTTGATATCGTCGTAGTACATGACGGTGTACTGATCCCAGGACGTGCGCCAGCCGCGTTCGACATAGTTGGTCGCAAGGTCGGAGCTGATCGTCGTTGCATTTATGCCCGAGTACTTGACCGTGCAGTAGCCCATGTAGACGCCGGACAGCGAATACGGATAACGAGCACTGATAAGGTGGCCGTCCGCGTCAACGGTGAGCGTGAGCACCGACGCCGAGCCGGAAATGGCAGTCGCGCTGTCCGCATAATACATCGTGTCTATCTGAAGCGCAATGTCGCGGATGACGGATGTCTCTTTGAGCGTGAAGATATAAACCTGTTTACCGTTCTGTATGCCCTCGACGCAAGAGAACAGCGCCGACGAGAACTCGAATTTAGGCATCACGGACATCAGGTTGCCTGCGACGTGCTTGGTACCTTTGAGGCCGCCGACTTTTTCTTTGGCTTCATTGGTAATCGTAGAGTCGTACTCAAACTTCTCGTAGTAGCCGTCGAATTGTCTGTAACCCGAGTACTCGAGGTGATACGCTTTGCCGTCGGACGTAGCGGAGTACTTGCCTGTCTTCTCGACGAGGATCGCGGCAGGAGTGACCCAAACGCGCGTACCGACCGTGCCCTCGGAATCGTTGCGATTCTTGACGGTTACGCCGCAATTGACGGCGGCGTTCTTGGCGCCCATAGTCAGCGAGTTGGAAAGCGACTCGACAGAATAGTCGCCCTCGTCATATTCGGGTTGGTATGTGGTGGTGTCCGTCAACTCGTAATGATAGCTGGTTGCTTTGTGCATTTCATCGAGCGCCGCAGTCAGCTTGTCGGCGTTCTTGTCCGCCGTGTACTTCGTAACGCCCGCAACGGTCGTGTTGCCTACGCCGGTAAAGTCGAGCTCCACTTCGGTGTAGCTCATAGACGACCAATCGACAAGCGTGCCGGTCTGGGAATATTCGGCGCCGCTGTACGAGATATAGGACTGGCCCTTAAGCTTGACTATTTTGTCGTCGTCGTCAAGCACAAGCGTGAGCGAACGAAGCGAATCTTCGCCCGTAAGCATGGGAGTGAGCGAAACAACGATGTACGCCATCAAATACAGAGTGTCTTCGTCGGCGTTTTCGTCGAGCTCCATCGTGTATATTTCCGGGGTATCGGGATCGTACGTAAATTCGTTGACGTTAAGCTGGTAGAGATGATTCCAAAGATGCTGGGTCTCCCACGCGGTAGGTACGCTCAAGTAGTCGGTAACCGCCTTTGTCGCAATGTTGTTGTCCTTGTCGATGTACTCGGTGAGCATCTCATAGCCGTCGGCATATTCCGCTCTATAGCCGTCGGTAGCCACTACGTACTTAGTCTTGTTCGTTCCCCTCTTGTAGACGTTGGCGATGTACTCGTCGTTCGAATTCTTGACGCGCCACTTACCGCTCCACTTGCCGTCTTCCATCTTGACTTCGCTCTCGTACGAGGTGGTCCTGTCCTTACCGGAATCGTAATGATTGCGGTAGATATCCGTAACGGTACCCGTAGCGGTGATGGCGTCATTGCCTATCGCCTTAATCGCGGCGGAAGTCAGGCGACCTACGGTGCCCTCGACTACAGCCGTCTTTACACGGATGGGTTTGGTGTCCTTCTTGGTCGGATCTGCGGCCGAGGTCGCCGTCACTATAACGTTCTTGTCGATCTTCTCGGGAGCGGTGACCACCGAAACAAGTCCGGTTTCGGACACCATGAGCGTCGCGGGATCGGATACCGACCAGTTTACGGCGGTATTGTCGGTGCCCGTAACGGTGGCGGTGAGTTGGATAGTCTCGCCTGCCGAAATAGTACTCGCCGCATCGCCTATCTTAACCTCGATAACAGGCACATCCGGCGGGACGTCCGGCGGGGTGTTGTTCTTGTCCTTATTGTGGCAAGCCACAAGAGAGAAAGACATGATCAACACAAGAGTGTAAATCACACCAAGCGAAAACAGTCTTTTGAGCTTTTTCATACTTTTTTCTCCTTTTGGAAATTTTGATACTTCTTAATATGCTTACGCGCCGACCGCGGGAGTCGTCGCCATACGCCAAACGTTAATATTAAGGTCGAGCGAGTTGTCGAGAGGCTGAACGTATATCTCGCCTTTTGCAAACACGTCGCCGCCGATATGCTTGTAGCCTGCGGCGTACAATTGCTGTCTTACCGCCTCGAGCGACGTCTCGATGGAGTAATCGACATCGAGCGGAACGTCGAAGTAGAACACGATGCTCGGTCGCAAAATTTGCTGATAGAGCTTAAACTGCGTAAGGCCGAAACCGTACGTGTCGCCGAGCACAACGCCGAAGTACGGCAGCTTGTCTGCTATATCGTCGTCTTTGAAGAAGTCTTTAAGATAATCGAGCGCGTTCTCTTCCTCGTCCTCCGCCGTGTTTGCACTAGACGACGAAACGGATATCGTCACCTGCGACCACGAAGTCGGCACCTGACGGGTTTCCATTGCTTCGAGCTTTTCGACAACGGTATCGTCGATCGTCGTCTCGTTAAACTTGCCGTACGCTATTTCGACAACGCCGTACAGATAGCCGAGGTAGTAATAGAAGCCGGACTCTACGATATAGCCGTCCTTGACGACGACGTACGGGGTGAAAGACGATGTCGCCGAGGTGTACCCTTCCTGCGCGAACAACCCGTACAGTGCGACGTCGTTGCCCACGCCGTAATAGAACAGCGACGCGACGGATGACATCGGCGAATCGACGTAATATGTAATCGTACCGTCAACCTCGTCTACATAGCGCTTGGTAAACAGCTCTGCGGCAAAGGTGAGCGACGGCTTCGCATTGAAAAAGTCTTTAGCATAAGCGCGGTTTGCTTTGAAAACGTTGCCGTCGGTGTAATAGGTGTTGTACAGCGGATCGCCGTCCTCTTCCGTACGGTCGACATAGCCGTATTCGTTGCCTGTATATCGCTTTGTGCCTGTGCCTACGCCCACGCCAGAATTGGAGTCGGGCGTATACAAATACGGCTTGAAATGGCAGACGTCGGACGTCACCGCTTCTTCAAACCCTTCCATATCATAGCTCGACGTGACGACGTTTGCGCCGATGTTCAAAAAGTCCATCGTATAATTGTCGAGTGCTTGCATATTCTCAAGAGCGGTCTTGAGCTCGGCATGGAACTCCTCGTCGTAATCGTACTTGTGTATAGTCGGCACCTTGACGTCGTCTCCGATATTGATTGCAACGGTGAGCGACATGCGCGCGACATACTGCTCGGCCACAGTATAATCGTCTTCCGACTCGGCATAAATTCCCGCGACCTCGCCGTCCTCTATTATGAGTGAAAGATTCTTCGCTTCGAAATCATACGGACAAGCGGACGCTACGACGCGCTGGGCAAGATTGTCGTCGTCGCCGTCGTACGTGCGCCGCCAAGTCTTCTCGTCAAGCGGGAAATCCGCCGCGTCCAAGTCTACAAAGTTGTTGTACAGCCCCGAATCCTCCCATGATACGGCGTTGCCGTTGCGGTCCTCCATGGGGGTAAACGATTCCTCGTTTGTAAAGCTGACGGATACAAGCGACGCTATTCCGTCCTTGTTCTTATAGTACAGGTCTGCCAATATGCCGCTACCCGCCTCGTATTGAGCGAACCAATTGGTCCCATCCATGGCCGTCTTGATATCATAGCTGAAGGTGGTGTAAAAACGGTTTGTCGCCATGGAATACAAATCGATTATCAGATAACCTTCAAAGCCGATTTTGTCGCCTTCAAGCGCGTCGAGCATGCCTTGGGTAAGCTCGGGTTTCGCCGTGATTGTGATGCGCTTTATTGCGTAAACACTGCTGTCCTCCGCACTCGTAGCGCGCACGGTGATCATCTTGTCGCTGTCGACGGCCTTTGCTGTAATTTGGGCTCTGTTGTTGACGGTCTCGATTGTGGCGTACTCGCCGCCGTCGGTGATAGACCATGTTACGGCGCTATTGCTCGTGCCGCCTACGGTGGCACTCAACGTAAGGGTGCCTTCGCTGTGCACCTCCGAGCTCCCTATTATACCGATTGTGATCTCCGGCTTTTTGAGCGTGACCGTCGCCGCGGCCGAATCGGTGTAACCGTCGGCATGCGCGACAACCGAAATAGTGTAATCCACCGCTACGTTGAGTATCTGATAATATGTGTTGGACGTAGTATGTCCGTCGTCGCCGTTGAGCGTAACGGTATAGCTCGTCGCATTGTCGACTGCCGCCCAAGTGACTACGCCGACAGTGCCGCTAAGCACAGCCGAAAGATTGGTCGGTGCGCCCAGCGTTTCTTCCGTTACGGGCGTATTGCCGGGAGTGCCGCCCTTGTCGGCGGTATCGCACCCGACAAAGCACAGTGCCAGACATATAACAAGAATAAAACTAATCAATCTTTTCATATTATTTGCCCTCCTTTTTGCTCGTACCGCCCTTTTTGGCTCCACCGCTCTTCTTAGTTGCAGCGGACTTGGCGGTAGCTGACGCGGGCCGGACTTTCTCCTCTTCGGCAGTCTCTTCTTTGGCTTCTTCGGTCTTGTCTGCGACCTGCTCTACCGACTCCTCGGCGGGCGTCTCCGCCGCCACTTCGGCAGCAGATTCCGCGGGTGCTTCGACAGGCTCTTCGGCGAGCGCGCCCTCTGTCGCTTGAACGGCGGTTTCGGGCTTAGCTTCATGCTTGTTGTCGTCGGCGTATTTCGAGTTGGTGATGACGACGTAAGTGATTAGCGCCGCGCCTAAGACGACTACTATTACGACGACTATTATTGCGCCGAGCGCCGAACCGTCGGGTTCTTCTATGGGTTCGGGCGCCAATTCGCCGCGCCGCTCTTGGAGGATACGCTTTGCTTTTTCCACGGCGGCTACAAGTTCGTCCCACTCCTCTTGCGTATAGCCGTAATCGAGTGCGTTGGACGTCGTCGATTTGAGCGCGGCAATGGCCTCGTCGATGACGGCCTCGTCGGCAAACGACAGATTGGTCTTAGCCTTGATGGCCTTGGCGTAATCCAAGAATTTCTCGAGGCTTTCGTCCATAGCGACATAGTCGCTTCTCGTAGCGTCCGCGACCTTGCCGAAGAAAACCTCATACACAAGCGAGTCATAGCCCGATATATTGGAGTTGACAGGCAACGTCATGAATATCGGATTCCTCTTGCCGGCAAGATCGATGAAAGTAAAGTAGCAAAGCTCCGTGCCGAACAGGTCGAACTGGCTGTGCAATATGCCGTATCCGGGATCGTTCTCGTCGAGCGGATCGTCGACGGCGTATATGCTGTTGGCGGTGTTCTCGAGCACCGGCGCAACGCGCGAGCGGAACTCTACCATCTCAAGCGACGTATAGCCGAAAAACGCGTAATTGTTTATGCTCTTGAGCGAGTTGGGCAGGATTATCGTCTTTACATACTGGTTGTCGTTGCCGGCGTACAGGTCTATGGTCACGGTGCGTTCAAGCACGGTCAGCGTTTCCATTTCCTTTGCAGCGGGCACCGACTCGAGCAT
This sequence comes from Clostridiales bacterium, assembly GCA_022508425.1. Lineage (GTDB taxonomy): Bacteria > Bacillota > Clostridia > Christensenellales > Pumilibacteraceae > Anaerocaecibacter. Next base: position 21,362 of record JAFLVF010000003.1, read on the forward strand.
GAGCTCGCCGTTGATTGTACGAACGTACAGTATGCCGTCGGCAAGCAAGGCATAATCGTTGATTTTGCCGTCGGCGACCTTCGCGCCGTCTTGCATATAATAGAAGCTCTTCAGCTTCTTGCAACCGTTGAATGCAAGCGGTCCGATCTTGACCAAATCGGAAGAGAACACGAATTCTTCGAGCTTTCTGTTGTTCTGGAATGCGGCGATGCCGATTTCTTTGAGATTCTTTGCGGAGAATGAATCGAGCGTCGCGCCCTGGAATGCGTAATCGCCAACCGTAACGAGGTTGTCTGCGACGATATGCCCGTACGCACCAGTGTCGGCAAATGCGCCGAAGCCTATCGTAACGGCCGAGCTCAAATCGATTTCGCCGAGGTAATACGACGATGTAAAGGCATAGTCTCTGAACTCCTCGACATTTTCGAGATTGACCGTAACAAGCTCTTTACAGCCTGCAAAGGCGTACTTGCCTATCGTCTTGACGGACGACGAAAGCGTAACCTTGTTGAGAAGCAAGCAATACGCAAAAGTATAATCGTCGACTACTTTGACAGACGCGGGTATTTCGATTTCCAACAAGCTCTCGCAACCGATAAACGCACCCTGTCCGATTGACGTGAGCGTATCGGGAAGCAATATGCGCGACACCGCTATACCGCCGCCGCCGTACTCGGCGTTCCTGCCGAACGCGCCGTCGCCTATCGTCACGACATCGGGAATGAGCATTTGCGTAATGTTGTAGCAATCGGCAAACGCAAAATCGCCTATCGTCTTGACTCCCGCAAGGTCGAGCTTGGTGAGCGCAATGCAGCCGTAGAAAATCTGCTCGGGTATCGTGCCGTCCGTCTTTGACAAATCGATGGTGGACAACGCCTTGTCGCGCGCAAAGCACAGCTTTTCGAAGTGGACGCCGCCCGCACTCGGCATATTGACCTTAGTGAGCTTCGTGCAGTCTTGGAAAGCGCCCAGTCCGAACGATGCGCCCGCACCGATTGTCACTTCTTTTACTTCCGACAGGAAAAACACGCCCTCGCCGTACACGGCGTTCGCTCCGATACGAGCGTGATTGATCTTGGTCAGGCGGAAAGCATAATCACCCACCATCTTGACTTTGTCGAGGTTGGACACCTCTGTCAGTTTGTCGTCGTTGTCGAACGCGCGTACGCCGATGCTGACGACGCCGTCCGCCGGAAGATCTACTCTCTCTAAGTTTTCGCAGTTCTCGAACGCATAGTCGCCTATGACCACCTTGGGATTGGTGATGATCAGCCTTGTTATCTTAGCGCCGCCGAATGCGCCTGCGCCGATGACTACGTCGTCGGTAATTGTGTAAGTATCGTCGGTAAGCGCTGCGACGGCAACCATAACAATGGCCTTGCTGCTCTTCTCAATCAACAACTTGCCGTCGGTCGAAACCTCGTATACGGTATTTCCGGCCGGCACCGTAAATGTAGTAAGCGCCGTGCCGCCGAACGTCGATCCGGAAAGATTGGTTATCTTGGTCTTGTCGCCGAACACGATGGTAGTAAGCGTTTCGCAATCCAAGAATGCGTAGCTTCCGATTTCTACGTCGTTATTGGGGAGCGTGAAGCTCGTCAGTTTCGGGCAATCGTAGAACGCCTCTCGCCCGATGACCTGCACGCCTTTAAGCGTTACCGACACGAGATTGTCGTTCTCGCAGAACGCCCCGCCGGCAATCTCCACAAGATCGTTTTTGATTATGACGGTTGTTAAGTTCTTGCACTGCGCGAAGCAATACTCGGGAATTGTGAGCTTTTCGAAAATCTCGACGCTCTTAAGTCCCGACTTCGCAAACATCCCGTAGGAAAGCTTGGTGTTTTCGGCCAGTGTGACCGACTCGAGCTTTTCACAGCCCTGGAAAACCTGTCTGCCGCTGTTTCTGAGCGCGGTGATATCTATGCTCTTAAGCGAGGTGCAGTTCATAAACGCGCGCTCGCCCATTGCGACGGCCTTGCCGACGTTGAGATTGTCGAGCTTCTCGCAGCCGTAGAATGCGTAGCGGCCGATTGTCTGAACGTTGTCGAGATTGATCTCCTCGAGCTTGACGTCGTTGTAGAAGGCGTATTCGCGAACATACTTGACAGTCGACGGAATAGTCACCTTTCTGAGTCCCGAGCAGTTGTAGAATGCGTATTTCTGTATATCCTCCACTCCGTCTGGTATGACAACCTCGGTAACGGACGTATTGGACTGCGGAATCTTGTTGGCGTCGTAATCCTCGTCGGTTACCTCGACGGTGTTGTCGGTGTCGTAAAGACAGAATGCGTACGCTCCGATATACCATATTCCCTCGTCGTCGGGAATAACTACCTTGCCGCCTAAGCCTTTATACGCTACGAGCATGCGGTCTTCTATTATAAACTCGTTCTTGACGACGACTACGATACTCGCAATCAGGTTGGACCCGCTTACTCGGAGCGAGATAGTGGTCGATCCCTCTTTGAGTGCAGTGACAAGCCCGTCTTGATTGACGGTCGCAACGGTCTCGTCCGTCGAGCTGTATGTGTATGTGTAATTGTCTTTTGCATACCACGGCTTGACGTCGTAGTGAAGCTGAATGGATTCGCCGGGATAGAAGCTGACGCTTGACCCCACCGAGTTGATGAACATCCTTGTGCCCGTCGCGCCAATCTCGCTCGTCTGCGCCGCGCGCGAGTATGCAAACTTGGTGTCGAAATAACTGAATCTGATATCGGTCAAGCTCGCGTCGGCTGCACTGTCGGCGTTGTTGTTGGAGTTTACCGCGCCCTTTTCGATAGTGTCGGCCTCGGTCGCTTGTGCAGGCTCGTCACTCTCTCTCGCCTTGACGTTTATCAATATGTACGCCTTTTTGAGATTCATCTGTTCGCTGGCGCATATTGTCGACCTGCCCGGCTTGAGTCCGACTACCTGACCGTGCTCAACAATAGCGACGTCCTCGTTGGAAGAAGTCCAGCGCATGAACTTGAGATAGTCCTTGTCGGCGTCAACCGTCGTATCGGCCGTCGCAAGATAGTTTGTCAAATCGACTACCTCGTCCTCGTATATGGTGAGAATGGTCAGATTACTGCCGTCAAACTCGCCGTTGCGCGTGAACTTGAAGTCGCCGCGAGTGCCGGGAAGCTGGCAGAGGAATATGTTGGAGTTGAGCGCATAGTCGTCGATGACAAACGCCAGCGTACTTGTAATCAGCGCATCATAGAACACGTCGTCGAGATAATCGGTTATCTCGATGCGTATGCGGTTGTCCGCGCCCTTGACGCTATACACGGGAATCGCGCCCTCGCCCAGCGTCGTGTACGACGACGAGGAGTTGAAGATTATCGGCATGACCGACTGCACGTAATGGTTGTCGTAAACAACCATGGTAAGGTAGTATCTATCCTTTTTGAGCGTGCTGTCGTATTCCTTTTCGTACGCAACGCTCTTGATAACGGGCGCCTCGTTGTCGAAGGTGAAGTCAAATGAGAAGGTGTTGTTGAGATTGGTGGTGTAACCGCCGTCGCCGTAGTCCAAAAGCCCTACCATCTTAAACTCGTACTGACGGTTGTTCACCATCAGGTAATCTTTCATCTTCCAGTTGAGATACTCGTAGTACGGAATGGGTGTTCCGCCCAACGAATAAGCCTTCGATCCGTTGTAGTCGACGAAATGCTTGATGACCTCGCCCGTCACCTTGTCGGTGATGGTGTACGTCATCGTCTTTGCATTGCGAAGCAGTCCGCCGTAAACAGCCGACAGTCCGTCCACGCATGCAAAGTCGGAAGATATCGCTATATGCTCTTTCGTAGCGGGAATCTCGTCGTACCCTGCCGGCACGTCGTAAAGGTACGTTCCGAGCGGAACGATATAGTTATAGAAGTAAGAGCCGTACGGAGTGGTCGCGAAGTAATCGGCCTTAATCTTGTCCTCCTCGTCTATCGACTCGTCGTGCTTTTCTGACTCGACGTCGTAGTACGTCTTGTCAAACATAGGCGCCTTCGTCCAATCGCCGTAGAACGCGAGAAAAGGAATGTTGAGCTTGATTCCGTCTTTGTACGTCGGATCGAGCTTGACAAAACCCTCTACGTACATTCCGTTGGGGAACGAGTTTTCAATTATGCTCTTGTCCTGCGCGGTAAGAGTGTATGTAACGGTCACTTTGGCCGTAGCATTTGCGGACACGCGAACTTTGCCGCCCGAATACGAGCCGTTCTCGACGACGACGCTGTAACCGCCGCTCAAGATTTGGCCGGTTTCCGCTACGAAATCTTTGTCAGACGCCGACACAGTCTCGGTCATGCCTACAAGGTCGAGCTTGTATTCGAGGTTGGAATCGGAAATATTGACGACGTTAAAGTTCATGACGTATTTGCCCGTCTGCTTGGGATCGTCGCCCAATTCGAGCTTGGACCTGTCTATGCCGTCGACTGACAGATATGCCTTGGTGTTGACGACGTTAAACAAGCTCGCAAGACCTGCACCCTGCTTGCGCGGCGAGTACGGCACACCCTCCTCGTTGAGAATAATGGTTGCCGTCGACATGAGCATCTGGTTGGCGAGCACGACTATCTGCTGTTGAGAATAGTCGGGGAACTTCTCCTTGAGGAACTGGCGGATAAGGACTACCACCCCGCAAAGGTTGGGAGTCGCCATGGACGTTCCGCTCAGTTCGTCATATCCGCCGCCGTGAACGGCCGATTTGATAGAACCGCCGTGCGCCGTAATTTCGGGCTTGAGCTTGAGATCGGGCGTGGGGCCCCAGCTCGAGAAATCGGACATAAACGGACCGGCCTGGTAATCCATGCTTATCGTAAACGTGCCGGTTTCACGTTCGGCAAGACCTTTCCCGATTTCCTTCGATATGGATATCGTCGGGATATGTTCGGTCTTACCCATCGACATATTGATATCGCCCTCTACGTTATTGTATATAATACAGGCGATTGCGCCGGCATTCTTTGCGCGAAGCGCTTTGTCCTCGAACGTCGTTTCTCCGCGGCGGACGAGCGCTATCTTGCCCTTGACGTCAAGACCGGAATAGTTCATGCGCGAACCTATACCCGGTATCGTAACGTATTCAAAGGTGTAAGTCTGCTTTTGGTCGAGCTTTTGGCTCTCGTACAGCTCTTTGACAAAGTCATTGGGCTTGCCATTCATCGCGTTGGACTCGATGAAGAATACGACCTGCTCATTGTTGGCGTACAGATATCTACTCTTGACGCCGCTGACCGATGCGACCGAAAGCGACGCCGCGTATGTAGACGGAGAGCCGACGGTCGACGAGTCGGGATTTGTAACCTTGTTGGTGTTGCCCAGATCGCCGCCGAACGCCGAGCTGTAGCTGTTGCTCGCCGCGGTAATAAGGCTGATGCCGCTCTTTTCAATCTTGTCGTAGACTTCGTTTATGCGGCTGCCGTCCTCTTCGCGCGAGAAACCACACGACGAGCCGAGTGACATGTTGATGCAGTCCACGCCAAGTAGCACCGCGTCCTCAAGCGCCGCGAGAATATCTTCTTCGTCCGCGCCTTCGCTTAGGTCGTGGAAAACTTTCATCAGTACGAGCTGAGTATCGACCGCAACGCCCGTGATTACGCTGTCCTTGCCGCCGATAATGCCCGCAACGTGCGTGCCGTGCTCCGAATCGTACGGGAATACGTCCTTGTCCTTGTCGGCGTAGTCGTACATAAAGGGAATCTTGTTGCTGTACCAAACATCGAACAAGCCGAGACCCTTGGTCGTCTTGGCGGCGTTGCTCTCGGCGAGCTTAGACGAAATATCCTGCTGTGTGAGCCACAATTCGCCCTCGGGCTGACGCGCGAATACGGAGTGCGAGCAGTCAAATCCGGAGTCGAGTATGGCGACCGCCGTACCCTTGCCGGTAAATTCCACACTGCTCGAGTTGAATATACCCGTGTCGTAAACGTCTACGTTGTTGGTGACTGTGCTCGGTACTTCCGCCGCCTGCGGGAAGTTGTACGTGTTCGAAAGTATCACCGCCTCCACTTCGGGGAGCGCGTTGATTTCCTCGATCTTGCCGTATTCTACGGTGACGGCAAGCGCGTTGATTATAGTCGAATAGCTGTTGTTTACGCTCTTGACGAGGTTGTTGCCGAGTAGCTTGTTTGAAAGCATCGACTGATTGTATTGTATACTGCGAATGCGCGGTGCGCCCTTGTCGATAGCATATTCGCCTATACGGTCGCCTGCTTCGATATCGTTGAGATAAACGTCGATAAGCGCTTCGTCTTTGAGCTGGACGATTGCGCCCACCTCGTCGCGCGAGCGGTAGCCGCCGTTTTTGAGCAGATACTCCGCCTTGACGCGCGAAACGGATTGCTCTTCGGACATCTTAAAATCGGAGTTGAATATCTCAAGCTCCTGCGACGAAAGCACGACCGCGTCTTCGCTCGCCGTCTTGGGCGCGCCGACAAACGACACATTGCTCAAAAGAAAGCACACCGCAAGCAATACAACTATTGCGATTGCGATTATGCTTCTTCTTACCGATGTAGTGTTTTTGAGTTTCTGCATTTTTTCTCCTTATGTCTCAATGCAACCATAAATATAATATAATCGCCGCTATCGAGAAGCACCCTATCACTCCCAAAAATATGGGTAGATAGTGCGCGAACGCCGCTTTGATAAGTGCGCGTTTTTCCTTCTTTGAAAGATCGAGTGAATCTTTGTCCTTGTGCTTACTAAGCCCTTCCATGCTGTAGACCGTGCGGCCGTCGTCGACAAACTTCGGTTTCTTCTTCTTGATTTTTTCAGAGCTTTTATCGTCTATCGGCTTTTCGGCAGCCTCGGTCCTGTCGCTCTCTTGCGCTTCGGGCTCTACGACCTCTTTGTCCTCGCCGCTCATTTGTCGTCTCCTACGTTATTAGCTTCGGTCGCGGGCTTGGAAGCCGTCGCCTTCTTTGCAGTTGTCGATTTACCTGCTGTTGTCGACTTCTTTGTCGCAGTCGATTTATTCGCTGTCGTTGATTTCTTTGTCGTAGCCGATTTATTCGCCGTCGTTGATTTCTTTGTCGCAGTCGATTTATTCGCTGTCATTGATTTCTTTGTCGAGGTCGATTTATTCGCTGTCGTTGATTTCTTTGTCGAGGTCGATTTACCTGCCGTCGTTGACTTCTTTGTCGTAGTCGATTTATTCGCCGTCGGTTTCTCTGTCGCAGGCTTGGCTTCGGGCGTTTCGGGTTCCTCTGTCTGTCTCTCCGCCTCCTCCGCTTTTTCCGCAACCTCTTCGGTCGGGGTTTCGACCGTTTCGGCCTGCGGTGAAGTTTCCGTAAATTGATCTGCGATTTCCTCCGTCGGCTGTTTTTCGACAGCCTCTTCAATCGGATTTACTTCTGCTTTTTCTTCGGTCGCCGCGATTTCGTTGTCGGCTGTCGGCGCTTTTGTGTCGGCAGTCTTAACGGGCTTGATTTTTCCGATGATTTTTTTGATTATATTTTTCTCTTGCGATGCGGCGAGCTCTTCGGCTATGCGCTTTTGCTCCTCGAGCTTATCGTACTCCTCGTCGTACGCCGCGAGATTTGCCATTATTCCCTTATTATATAAGTGACATGCTACGAAGTGATCCTTTTCGACCTCGATGTATTCGGGGACCTTGAACTTGCACACCTTCATACATTCCGAACAACGCGTGTGGAATTTGCAACCGCTCGGCGGGTTGGCGGGAGACGGAATGTCGCCCTCGAGCACAATCCTGTTCATCTTGACGTTGGGGTTGGGTGCGGGAACTGCCGAGAACAGTGCTTTTGTGTACGGGTGCAACGGATTGTCGAACAGCTCTTCGGTCTCGCTAAGCTCCATCGCGTTGCCCAGGTACATTACCAAAATCTTGTCGGTTATGTACTTGACGACGGACAGGTCGTGAGAAATAAACACGTACGCAAGCCCCATTGTCTGCTGCAATTCTTTGAGCAGGTTGATTATCTGGGCCTGAATGGAAACGTCGAGAGCGCTGACCGGCTCGTCGCATATGACGAGCTTGGGTTTTACTGCGAGAGCGCGCGCAATGCAAATGCGCTGGCGCTGTCCGCCCGAGAACTCGTGCGGATATCTGTCGTAATGCTGGGGCTTTAGCCCGCACTTTTTCATAATGTCGAGCACGTACGAATGCACCTGCTCTTTTGGCACTATCTTGTGCACTCTGACAGGCTCGGCGATTATACTGCCGACGGTCATGCGCGGCGGGAGGCTGGAATACGGGTCTTGGAAGATAAGCTGAATGTCGGTGCGGTACTTCTGCATCTGCCCTTTCTTGAGGTCGGTGATATCGTCGCCCTCGAAATATATCTTGCCGCCGTCTATGCCGTACAGCTTAAGCACCGTACGCCCGAGCGTCGTCTTGCCGCAACCAGACTCGCCAACGACGCCTATAGTCTTGCCCGTGTCTACGTCGAACGAAATGTCGTCGACCGCGCGCAAAACTTTAGTGGGCTTGCCGAAGAGATTGGTCTGTATGGGGAAGTACTTCTTCAGCCCGACTACCTTTAATAGCGGCATATTGCCTTTAGCGCTCGACTCTGCCGTTGCGTCGGCTTGGGTTTCGGGCGCGTAAACTTGCTGTTTTTCCGCTTCGCTCATTATGCTTCGCCGCCCTCCCCGTTATTGTCGTCGGCGTAGAGGTAGCACGCAACGGAGTGCGTGTCGCTGACCTTTACGGTGTCCGGATATTTGCCGTTGCACTTGTCGGTGCAGTGACGGCAACGATTTTTGAAATAGCACGAATCGGGCAGGTTTATGGGATTGGGAACCTGACCGGGTATCGAATACAGCGGCTTTGACGCGTCCGAAGACAACAATGGTTTACTCTTTTGCAAGCCTATCGTGTACGGATGCATGGGATGGAAGAAAATCTCTTCCGCCGTTCCATGCTCTATCACGCGCCCGGCATACATTACAACCACCTCGTCGGCCATTTCCGCAATGACGCCGAGGTCGTGAGTAATGAGCATTATCGAACAGCCCTCTTGCTTTTGAAGGGATTTGAGCAGTTCCAAAATTTGGGCCTGTATTGTGACGTCGAGCGCGGTAGTCGGCTCGTCGGCTATAATCAGCTTGGGGTGGCCGGAAACCGCCATAGCTATCATGACGCGCTGGCGCATGCCGCCCGACAACTCGTGCGGATAGCTCTTGTAAACATGCTCGGGCATGGAAATGCCCACCTTTTTGAGCAGCTCGATGCTGTACGCCTTGGCGGACTCTTTCGTCGCCGTTTTGTCGTGGAGCATGGTCACTTCGTCGAGCTGGTAACCTATGGTAAAGACCGGATTGAGGCTTGTCATAGGCTCTTGGAAAATCATCGTTATGTCCTTGCCGCGAATGTTGTACATTTCGTGCGAGGGCATTTTGGCAATGTCGTAAGCAAGCTTTCTGCCCTGCTCATCGTACCCGAGCGCGTCCGAGTTAAACCTGATCTCGCCCGCCGTCGTCTGACCCTGCGGGGCTTGAACGAGTTGCATTATGGAAAGCGAGGTGACGCTCTTGCCGCAACCCGATTCGCCGACGACACCTACAATCTTGTTCTTGCCGATGTTAAACGACACGCCGTTTACGGACACTACAGTACCCGCGTCCGTAAAGAAACACGTTTTCAGACCGTCCAGCTCGATGATGTTGTTCTCATCGTGCATGACCGTTGTATACTCCTCGGGAGCGCGCTTAGCGCGCTTGAGAGATTCATAGTACTTCATCTGCTTGATGTTGTACTTGATTATCTTTCGGCTCTCCCGAATAGAGATATAGTTTGTCGTCTTCTTTTCGCGCATTGTCTATTTCCTTGCTTTCGGGTCCATTGCATCGCGCAGACCGTCGCCTACGAAGTTAAAGCCGAGAACGGCTATGACTATCAGTATACCGGCAGGCAACCATACGTTCATGTGGTATTGGAATATAATGGGATCGTTGACCTGCGCTATCATCGTGCCCCAGGCCGCTTTGGGAAGCTGAACGCCGAGGCCGAGATAACTCAATGTCGATTCGTACAGTATGACGCTTCCCAAGCCGAGCGTCATGGAAACAATGAGTTGCGGCATTACGTTTGGAATAAGATGCCTGAATATCTTTCTGCCCGTAGACAGACCCATGACCTCCGTAGCCGTCATGTATTCCTGTTCGCGCAGTGAGATTATCTGACCGCGCACCAATCGCGCAACGCCGCTCCAAGAGAACATCGTGATGATTACCATCAATACGTAAATCTGCTGATCGGGCTGGAGCTGCCACGAGTCGATAACGGCAGAAGCTATCAAAAGTATAGGCAATGTCGGTATGCAGTTGAATATGTCGACTACGCGCATTAATACTTGGTCTACCCAACCGCCGAAATATCCCGCGATTCCGCCTATCACTATCCCGATAACAGTCTCGAGTATTACAACGATAAAGCCTATCATCAACGATATCCGTCCGCCGTACATCAGCCGCACGAACACGTCGAAGCCCTTGTCATCGGTACCCAAGAGGTGGTTGCTGCTCGGGCTTGCGTAAGTATTGGTTTTGCCTATATACGTAAATTCTTCTACGACGGTTATCTCGTCGCCGTTCTCGTCGACGTACGTATAGTTTTGAATAATGGTAAACTCCGTCGGAGTTTCGTCCACTTCCTCCTCGCCCCACTTGCAAAACAACGGGCCGAGGAAGGAGAATACAAACAGAAACGCTATCATTACAAGCCCGACTATGGACAGCTTGGAACGGAAGAACCGCCGCATGACAAGTCGTATCGGGCTTATCTCTTTGTACGTCTCCTCTTCCTCGCCGCTCTCCGCAATGGTCGTAGCTTCGTCCGCCGCGTCGGAAATCGACTGTGCGATGGCGAGCTTGTCGGTCTTGACTGCGACAGCGGCCGTCGTCTCGGAGACAGCTATTTCGTCTACGTTTTCAAGTTCGTTTTCCATAGCTCACCTCCTATTTAGTCAATTTGACGCGCGGGTCGACGATGGCGTACATTATGTCGGACAACAGCGTGCCGATGACGGTAAGAATCGCCAAGAACATATTGTAGCCCATGACAAACGGAATATCGCCGTCTTTTAGCGCAAGATACGCAAGTCGGCCGATACCGTCTATAGCAAAAACTTCCTCTGTGATCATCATTCCGCCGAAAAGCCCCGGCAATATACCGGCAAGCAAGGTCGCAAGCGGAATGAGAGTGTTTCTGAACGCATGCTTATATATGACGGTGTGCTCGGACAAGCCCTTTGCACGCGCCGTCCTTATGTAGTCGGCGTTGAGCACCTCGAGCGTATTGGTACGAGTATAGCGCATAAGTCCGCCGATAGACAGCACTACGCTTACGAGTATGGGCATGATAAGATGCACGGCCATATCGCCGAACTTGTGCATTTGTCCTGCGAAGTTAGCCGCGTAGCTCACGCTCGTATCGACAAGTCCGCTGTTGGGTAGCCACCCGAGGTCGACGGAGAATATCTTGATGACTATTGCCGCGAAGAAATACGTCGGGAAGGACAAGCCTATCATTGTAAGGACGGTAACGGTATAGTCGCGCACAGAGTACTGATGGGTCGCGCTCGTAATGCCGAGCGGAATAGCAATCAGGAACTGCAAAATCGTCGCGACAAGCGCTATCGAGAACGATATCCACATGTAATCGGTGATAACGTCCGTAACGGGGCGGTTGTACTTGAACGAATTGCCTAAATTGCCGCTGAGTAGCCCTTTAAGCCAAGTGAAATATCCGCCTACGATGCTGCTGTTGAGCCCGTACAAATCGAGGAATCGATCGATATCTTCTTGCTTAATAGTACCTTGAGCGAGCTGCGCCGCATACTTCGTTTCGACGTAGTTCATGGGCATCATGCGAACAAGCGCATACACGATAAATGATACGCCGAGAAGTATTATGATGGCAAGCAATAGCCGTTTTACTATGTACTTAAACATGCTTTATCGAAAAGATTTTCTTACTGCTCCTGTGTGCTGCGTGTTACTAACGACACGGACTCTATGTCGCTCAACAATCCCTTATACGACGAGAGGTCGTCGTTGAAGGTGTTGACGTCTATTCTGGTCTCGTTGTAAGCGAAGAGGTCGTTTCTCTGGTAAGTGGGAAGCTCGACGGCAAGCTGCATGACGAGGTCAAGCGCACGCGAGTAGATTGCGGCGCGGTCTTTCTGGTTGTTTGTTTCGCGCGCGTACTCGATCTGCTTGGAAAGGTCGTTGAGGATGCCGTACTCGAAGTCGTATTGGTTGCCCGAATTGCGGATGATCTGCGGATAGCCCCAGTTGAGTACGGAGGTAGCCGTCGAATCCTTGTGATAGACCTGATACATATCGGGGTCTATCGTCGAGCCCCACGCCGCGCCCCATACGGTAAGCGCGCCGCTGCTAAGCTTTTTGAGCGCTTGCGCGTCGTTTTTGACGGTGATGTCAAAGCCGTAGCTGTTGAGGCGTTGTCCCGCGTTGAACAGCGCCGACCATGCCGGGTGGTCCGTGACCTCGCCAGCTATGGTGAATGTGTAACGGCAAACGTGATTGCCTTTCCTATATGTGCCGCTCGCATTGCTGAATCCTGCGTCGGACATGAGCTTCTCGATAAACTCTTTCTGCTCGGAGTCGGTCAGCTTGTCGCCTTCCTTCTTGCCCTTGCCCGTCACGAAATTCTTGTAATAGGGGTCGACAACGTCGAGGTTGGCGGGTACGGGATCACCGATGTACGGATAGTACGCAGTCGAGCCCTCGGGATATGCCCAGCTCGACGTGGACATAGAGCGGTAGATAGGCGTTGCCTCGCTCTTGTAGTAGTCGATGCAAAGCGAAGTGTCGATGCTGTACATGATGGCGCGGCGCACATTGATGTTAGGAATCTTCGCCGCGTTGATTCCTATATAGCCGTAGCCGGCCGTCTCTATAGATATGCTGTTATAGCCCTTTTTGCCGTTGATCTCGGTGACCGTCTCGGGCTTGGCGTTGGGTTCTGCGAAGTCGACGCTGTTTGTGTACAAGCTGTTGAGCATCTGCGTGGATGACACCACAACAAGGCGGAGCTTTTTGATCTTTGCCGGGCCTTTGATATAATAAGGATTGCGCTCGTAGTAGATAACGCCGTTGCTGTAGAAGTCGCTTGCCGTAACGTTGTCGGTGCCGCCGCTATCCTTGGACGCCATGTACGGGCCTGCGCCGACGGGCACGCCGATTTTGCTCGGCGCGTTGACTATATCTTGCATAAACGACTGCGAGCTCCAACGCACGCCGAAGTTTGAAACATAGTCAAAGTCCTTGTAAATGCTGTAATCGGAATAATAGTACATGGGCGCAACGCCGAAAGCGAAGTTCCAAATCGCCTTGGGGTCGACGCCGTGAATCTGTATGGTCAACACCTCGTTGCCCGTCGACACCGAGCCGTCCGAAGCGTAAGTAGGCGTCGCATAGTCTTTGCCATTTACCTTGACCGAGTCGGCACCGCCGCGCGCGGCGCCGCCGTTGGCGAACTTAATGCCGCTGATGTTGGGGAACTTCATGACCTTGGTTGCGGCGTCCGCCTCAAGCTCCTCGTTGGTGATAAACTCGAACAGCGACACCGACGTTGCCCAATACTGGACGACCTGCTCTATCTCGCCGGGAATCATGTCCTCGACTATGTACGCAATGGCCTGGTTCTTCGTCCAATTCTTGAGCGACGAAACGTTGTTGGTTATGCTCGACGACAGCTCGCCGTCGCGCCTACTCCACGTTATGTAACCCTCGTTGTAGAGGAAAACCTCGACGTCGGTCGTAAACAGGTGCTCGTAAGTATTGCCTTCGCGATCGGAGAATACTGTGTCCTCGTACGAGTTGAGCGAGTTGGAATAGTCTGTCTCAAGCTCCTCTTGGAACAGCTCAATCGCCTTCTCGTAGTCTTTGACAAGGTTTTTGTACGCCGCATTATTGCCGTTTTGCTTTTTCTCGAGCTCTTCTTCGAAGCTGTCTATGTCGAAATCTTTGTTCGGATTGGCGTCGAAAATCTCGTTGGAAGCCGAGACGAGCGCATTGATTCGCGCTTCGGCGGCTATCTGGTACTGCTTCATGAAGCTGTCCTGCTCGGCCTCGCTCGATTCCTGTGTGCGGTATTCCTTCAATCCCACTATATCCGTCGAGTAAATAGTGCTCGAGCCGGTGTACGCCATATCCAAATACACGTAAAGATTGAACAAAACGTCTTTTATCGTCACGGGCGAACCGTTGGAGAACTTGACGTCGTTTTTGAGCACGAACGAATACGTTGTGATGCGCTCGTCCTTAGCGTTGCCGACGGGCTCGTCGCCCTCTGTCACTACCGACATATCCTTGACAAGCACCGCTTCGTCGTCGCCGTATGTAGGATTGCCGTCAGCGTCGTTACCGAGCATACCGAGCTGTGTAAAGCCGATAACCGTGCTGTCGGTGCCCGACGTCGAGAAGAAAGGATTGAAAACCTGATCGACTTCAAGCGTGGATAAGCGCAACGGATCTTCTTCGTTGTTGAAGTACTGCTTCTCGCCGTCGCCGTCTTTCTTGTTGCCGCACCCTACGAAAGAGAACGCCATGCAACCGGCAAGCGCTGTAGCCAAAATCTTTTTTGCAAAATTTCTCATATTATGCTCCGTTTGCGGTAAAACCGCATAAAGTTGATAACTGATTGGTGATTTGTCCAACGGTTATTCGAGCACGACTTGGTTGTCGATAGCGAGCGTTATTTGCTCTAACGTCGAACGATCGTTGAAGTAACAGCCCTTAAATTGTTCGTCGTTTGCGACTATAACGATTTCTTTTCGTTTGTTAACGGGCAAGAAGCCGTTGGGCAATCTCGTCATTGTGTAAGTCGCGCTTACCGACACGTTTTCAAACTTACTGTCCGTCGCCTTTACGCAAATGGGCGCGACTATAATCTTACCTATCTGCGAGTTGTTCGTGTCGATATCTATTGTGACGTTTTCGAACTTGACGTTCTTGACCTCGGCGTTCTCCGCCTTGCCGAACAGACTGATGTTGAGTATAAGTCTGCCGTCGTCGTCAAGATCCTCGTCGTAATCGAGGCTGTCGGTAACCGAGCTGTAAGTGAGCTTGAAATTCCTGATCGTATGCCCCTGACCGTCGAACAAATGCTTGTAGTCGGCAAAGCCGGAAAACTCTGCGCCGCCGAAGTCTATGTCGGCGACCAGCCTGATGTCTTTGTTATAGCTGTTTCTAAGCTCCGCCGCAGTTGCCACGTCGATGTATTCGCCCTTGGTATACTTGACGATTACCTTGATCTCCGTGCTTGTATCGCCGCCCGGGTGAACAAAATCTTCGTCCCAAGCGTTGCCTTCCTCGTCGAAGAAGCCTATGGGCGTATATCCCGCGCGGCTTTCGGCATAGTGCGAAATGTCCTTGAACTTTGCTCCCTCTTCCACATTGTACGCAACGCCTATTTTTACAAGCTCGCCCGTAACCTCGTCGACGTAATACAGTTGATATGTATACCGCAAAAGTCTGTTCCACTTGGCGTACAGCGTAACGCCCGCGTCTGTCACTCTGTCGTTCTCGAAATCCCACCGACCCTCGTAGGTAACGTTGCCTTCGCCGTCCTCTGAACGGGTTCGGTACCATCCGTCGAATGTGTACTCGGCGCGGGTTATCTCGGACTTTGACAGTCTGGCGTTTCTATCCTCCGCCGCGGGATCGTGAATGAGATTTGTCGTCCCCGGCTTAAATCCGTAACGGTAAACGATCGGCGCTTCCGAGTTTTGAAACCTTCCGCCCTCGAGCATAAAGGTGATTTTTACACCCTCGCCGACGCCGAGCACGGCATTGCCGCTTTTGCACCCTATCATAGGGAAAGCGAACACCGCCACCGCTGCAAGTATTAAGATAAAAGCCTTTAGTTTTTTCATTTTCTTCCTGACTCAAGCGCCTGCCGTCTATCGGCGAAAAGCCGCTATTTTGCCGCGAATATCGCCATATTTTGCGAATTTTCGATATGACAAAATAGGGGAATCTCGCCATCGAGATACCGACACTTAGCGGTATTATATCACAACTGACAAATCAACGCAACTAAATGACCGCCCATAAACGCTCTTTTATGATTTTTTTGGCCATAATGAACAAAACGGCGCGATCGGAGATTTCCCCGAGCCGCGCCGCCGCTTACTTTATATTATATTACGCTCTATTACTTTTGTTGTATATATATTAAATGAAAGAGTAATTGTTCACCGAAGCCTTTATCGCGTTGAGCGAGGGGATGCCCTTGTACGTAAACTGCATTATGCCCACTCCGTTTCCGCCCGAAGTCTCGAAATCTATCGTGCCGGTATAACAGAAGCCGTTTAGCAATTTTTCCGCCATAGCCGTTACGGTCGTGATATTGACGGTTTCCATGTCGGTTGCGTCTATACCCATCAATTGGGCAAGTACTTCGTACGCGTTGTGGCTCATTGCATTGAATACAAGTCCATTTTCGTTTACAAGCCTAAACTCTGTGGACTCGTCGCCTATCCTTTCAAACACTATGGTCGCATACACCGATTCGGGCAAGAGCGATTGTACCGAGTTGCTGTCGCCTGTCTTGGCATAGCTACCCATATCCATTTCGAAGGTGATGAGCATATAGTCTTTGCCGTCGTCGATAGGCGAATTTGCGAGCTTGCCGTTGCTGTTTAGCCAGCGCCTCAACGCACTCGGCGTATCGCTATTGTCGCCTGCTTTGAGAATTACGGTCTGCAACGCTTTTACGCCGTTGTACTCACCGGGCGACATTGCCACCACTTGTCCGTCGAGGAAATCGTTAAACTGCGTATCGGTGTAAGGCGTGCCCTTATCGCCGGGCTTGGGCAATTGCACTTCGCCGTTCGCCGATTTGGCTGCCGTAAACTTCTCTTTGTCGAACACGCCCCTATCCTCTAACGGCGTTTCGTTAAGCACAAAGTCATTAGTATTGTAGTTATTGGCGTTGAGCAATTCCGTAATCTCGGATTGGGCGTACATGCCCTGCACCGCTTCTTTTACAGTGTTGGGATCTTCGTTCGGCATGCCCAGCTTGTTGGCAAGGAACTCGTAGAAGCTCTTGAGCTCAACACCGTCGTCGGTGAAGGTTGTAAAGCTGTTTTCGTCGTTGCCGCCCAGCGATTTGTTAAGGGATTGCAGTTGATCGTACAGTATGGTGCCGAATTCTTTGATCTGGGCGTCGAGATCGAAGCTCGCCGAGAAATGCTTGGCAATCTTAACCGTATTGTCGCGCGTGGCCTCGTCCATGTTGTTGATATTGTATGTTATGGGATGACGCTTGGGATCGCCCTCCGCACCGGTGCCGTCCACACGGCTCGTAACGATGCGGGCCGTGATATACAGCTTCTCGGCGCTCAGCAGCGTCTTGACCTCGCCGGGGAAGAGATCGGACGTCGCTATCGACAGCTGCGCGACAATGCCGCTGTCTCCGCCGTCGTTGCCGAAGGTCTCGACGCTTTCTACGGCGAAGTTTTCGACGCTCGTGCCGAGATTCTCGGTGATAATCAATCCCAGCTCGCCGCCGGTAAGTATCGGATGGAGAGCGGAATTATTCCGCGCGTCGTAAGCGAGATACTTAACGCTCTTATCGTCGCCTGTGATGTTGAATCTACTGCCCGTTATATCGCCGTCGATATATCTCGTCAGATCGGAGAACTTCTCGATATCCTGATTTGTCGTATTGAGATAATACTTGTCGGACAGCTCGTCGCGGAAGCTGTTGTAGTTGTCGGCAATCTTCTCGCCGAGCTGTATATCATTCTCATCCACGTTCAATCCCGTCAAAACGTTTTTGAATTCGTCCGCAGTCACAACCGTTTTCTTCTTGCCGGTCTCCGGGTCGACGTTGTTCTCGTCGACGAGAACGAGCCCCGTCATAATCGTGAATATGTCGGGCATGTGCATTTCGCCCGATTGAAGAATCTCCGCGTCGAGATCGGACGGGACCAACTTTATTTCGAACTTGCCGTTGAGCTGTGCAATCATATCTTTAAGCGCCTTCTCGATATTGACGGTGAGCCCGTCGAGATCGAGGTCGGGCATAATTTTGCCGAGCGTATCGAACACACGCGCAGTGTTCTCGAAGTCGTTGAACATGAATATGGGATCATCGGGCACCTCGCCTGCGGGCAGATTGCTGTCTGGTGTGGCTCCCGTTATGTCGATACTGACGGTGAACAGAATTCTTTCGGGCATGATGTTGCTCGCCATCTTGCCGAGCGCACTGCCCTCGCCTCCGAAGTCGAGGAGTGCAGACATATCGATCTCCACCGCGAGCGATGCATACATGTGCCCCGGTCGGGACTGACGTTTTGTAAATGACATCGCGTCGAGTATGAGCTCGAGGTCCTCATAGCCTGCCCCCGCGGATACGATGGACGACATCTGATCGGAGAACAACGCACCGAGCATTCTGTCGGTGATTGTGAGCTTGAAATCTTCGGTCGCCTTGCCGGCATCGAGTTTTGCGTTAAGCGACGCCGAATCCATCCAATCGAGTATCCTTTTGTTGCCCGACTCGGACGACGACGAACTGCCGCCCAGCGAAATACCCATCATCGAGAAAAGGTCATTGAGCGGGGTATCCTTGTCGAGACAGTATTTGTCCACTATCTCTTTGCGCAGTTCTTCTCTGTAATCTACTTCTTCATATCCCGTCTTGTCGTCGGGGTTGTAAGCCAATTTGTCGTCGGCGGAACGATACCAACCCTCGTACAGATAGGGCTGCAACTGCGATTTACGCGCTTCGAGATCGGAGGTCAACAACACCTGCAACAGATACATGAAATCCGCTTTGGTCAACGGATCGACGCTGTCCGAATTGTTGATCATGTTAGCCATCGAGCCGAGAAGATCGATGCCTATCTCGCCGTTGGACGCACCCGAAAAGTCTATCGCGTCCGCCGATTTCTCGAGTATGGGTTTAATCTGTTCGGCAAAGCCGCCGAGAATATCCTGTATGGTCTGAGAGCCGCCCATGCTTCCAAGCACGCCGTTAATCAGCTTGTACATGCTTTCGCGCTTCTTTGCCGTCATATCGTTGAGAGTGATATCGGTGGTCGCGTCGCCGTACAGCGGCATAGTTATCGTAGCATAGAGATTTTTGGGGAGAATTACATTGCCTACCCACGCGGCAATACCGCCCGCCCAGCCGACTCCGGCTTCGTTCAGGAGTACTTTAAGCGCTTGACCCACGGCGTCCTGTAATCCTATCCAAACAGTGACGTCGGCAGTAGTGGCCGAGACGGTCTTCTCGCCCAGCTCGTTTGTCGTCGCCGTAGCGCCGAATCTGATCTGCTTGAGCGCAACGACCTTTTTGAAATTAATCATATCGCCGAAGCCGGACAACATATCGACTTTCGCGGCATTGTCGAGCACTGTGTCGAGAATGGAAGCGACAAACGCCGCGAGCTGTTTGTCGCGCAGCGCAAATATGTAATTGTCGTTGTCCTCCGAATATTGTTTCAGCCGCTCGACGTCGATATTCTCTCGTGTGAACACGTCCGCTATCATGTCCACGAAAATATCCATAATCTCGCCCTTGCTCTCGCCGCCTTGCGTGTCGCCGCCGTCGGGCTCGCCTTCGTTACGCGCGCCGATATTTTTCGCATTAGCCGCGTCGGCGCTCGAGCCGCCGAGATAGCCCTGTATCGCTTCGTTAAGTGCCGCTTTGAAATCCACATCGGCGTCGGATTTGAGCAAAATGTTCGTTTTAATCTCCGAATAAAACCCGTCGAGATCGCTTGCATTGTAAGGATTGGTGACGACGTCTTTGTCCTTGGTGCCGTACAGACCGGTAAACACGCTCCATGTTTCTTTCATGGTAACGCCGAAATTCTGCTTGAGATATTTGTCGCCGAGGAACCAGCCGACGGTAAAAGCGATTGCAAGCAAGACTATGCTCGTGATCAGCGCCGTAATACAGCAAGTACAACACTTACTGCGCTTTTTCTTGACTCTCGTTCCGCCCGATTTATTGTCGTCGGGCACAACCACTTTTCTTGCCATTATGCACTCTCCTTGCGGCATTCGGTTACGTATAACATTGTACGATAACATCGCGATTTTGTCAACAGATGTTTAGAATTATAACGCTATTCTAATCGTATTCTAATTTAAGCAAAGGTAAATATGAGTCGGGCGCCTCAAGCCCAAACTCCGCAGTCGGGACGCAAGTTGTTTTCGGAATAAAAAACGCATATATATAATAACATCGAATTTAAGGAGCGCAATTATAAATGAAAGATATAGTAATAGCGATAAAC
Source organism: Clostridiales bacterium (assembly GCA_022508425.1). Taxonomy (GTDB): domain Bacteria; phylum Bacillota; class Clostridia; order Christensenellales; family Pumilibacteraceae; genus Anaerocaecibacter. The sequence continues at coordinate 41,587 of JAFLVF010000003.1, forward strand.
GCCGACGTCGGTTGCGGCAAAAGCCCGGTCATGCCGTATGTCAAAACACCGTTCGACGGAAGCGAGTTCACAGTCAAAGCAAAGTTCTGCCTTGCGGCGGCGATGTTGAGATGCGGATTCGATATTTACGACGTCAATCCGATGGGTGCAAATATAGAGCAAGCCGATATCGCCATGCGCGTAAACCGCGCGGGCGCAGACTGCTTTATCTCGATGTCCTATGCCAAGTTTGGCTCGGGCAAGAGCTTTAACGGCGCGTTCGGCGCAGTAGTGCGCTATCCTGCGCTTCGCGCAGATCGCTCGCGGGTTTTCGCCGAGGACATTTGCGCGAAACTGTCCGACGAACGCGGCACGAGCGTTACCATGGACGGCGAAGTCATGCCCGTACACTGCCCTGCGGCAAAAATCGACGCAGGATACATAACCAACTTCGACGACGCCAAGCTCGTCTACGATCCGGATTTTGCCGTGGGCACGGCAGAGCATATCACGCTCGGCGTGTGCGAGTATTTCGACGTGCCGTACGTGCGCCGCGACGATATTTCGGCATATCCGCTGTTGTCCGCGGCGCGACGTGGCAAAAAAGTCAAGCTCCTACAGAGCCTGCTTAACTTCTACGGCTATTCTCTCCCCCTCGACGGCGTTTACGGCGCGGCGACCGACGGCGCAGTCAAGCAATTGTGCCGCGACAACGGCAAGAGCGAAAACGGCGGAGTCACCGCCGACGTTTGGCGCGACTTGCTCCTCCTCGACATGCCAAAGCTCGGCTACGGCGCAAACGGCTGTGCCGCACAATACTTACAGCGCAAGCTGTATTCTAAGCTGTACCCGCTCGAGCTGAACGGCACGCTGGACGCGCACACGCTGAACGCGCTCAACGATTTCCTATCAGACGAAGTCGGCGATCTCGAGCTAAAAGAAAACGACGTAGTAGACGCCGACATATTCAACCTGTTGCGCCCGATCGGCGGCGGCCGCCACCGAATAATTTAGACAGCAATTGCACTTTGACGAAGTATCGCGCCAATTAACGCCACTAAAACTTTATGGGTACGACACATTAAAAAAATTTGACATTATGTCTAAACAGGTGTATAATATTGGATAGATAAATGTAGGAGATATCATGAATACCACGAGTAAACAAAAGACGCCCGCGAAGATTCGCGCCGCATTCGAAAAACTTTTGGCAACGACCGCAATCAACGATATAACCGTTACCGAGCTTTGCCAAGCCGCAAATATCAACCGTGCGACATTCTACTATCATTACAATTCCGTTTCCGACGTATACAAGGAAATCGAAAAGAACATGGAGGACGATTTCAAACGGTTTATGGAGCTGTCCACCGTGACAGACAACGGCAGTCCCGAGAAGAGCTTCTACGTTACGTTTTTCGAGTTCGTCGCGCGAAACGCCAATATCTGCCGTTTTCTGATCAACTCGCCGTGCACGAGCAAAACGTTCTTGGCCGACGCCCTCGAAGCGGGGCATCAGAAGGTGCTGAACGATTTGGCCGAGCTGTATCACGACTGTTCCAAAACGAAAATAGGCTACTATTACCTGTTCGTGTCGAGCGGATTCCTCGGTCTGTTATCGTACTGGTTGAACGGAGGCATGAAAGAAACCCCCGAAGAGATTGCCGCAATCGGCGAAAGCGTATCCCAGAGCGGCATAAAATACTTGGCATAAATTACAAACATAAACGACAACGGCGGCGTATCAAGCTCGATACGCCGCCGTTAAATTTTCAATATATTATTCCACTGCTTCGGGCGAAACGGTTTCGCCGTTATGCTTCATTTGCTTAGCCGTCACTACGATTAAAAACACTATACATGCGACGAAATATGCCGCAACCGGTATAAACGATAGCGCGCCTGTTATAAACACGCCGACTATGCCCGTGCATAAAAAACCGTATGCCGCGACATTCCAATACTTATCCAACGACTCGTCCATTGCAATTCTGCGCGCACTCCTGTTTACCTCGCCCGCTTTGTACGACGGCGTGTGAACTATTGTCGGAATCAGCGAGCTGAAGATTGAAATCACCGCCGAAATGCACAGTGATATCATGTTGAGCGTGTCTATACTGCGAACGGAATTGGACGCGTCGAACTGTTGCATTATTCCGTATATGCAAATTCCGCTTAAGCTTCCCGACAGCACAATGCAAAACAGCGTAATCGATTGGAAGTTGTGCTGCATTTTTCCAAACCGTCTGAGCAATCCCGCCACTATCATAATCATCGCGGGGAATATCGATACAAACACTATCAACAGATTGTTGTATTTGGAGTAATACTCGACTTCCATGTCCGTCGTTTTGTAAAATATAGTGACCATGTCGGGCAACATGGGCAACGTCAACGCAGTGGCAAACAGCGCTATCATGGATATCCACAGCGCTACGGTGATGAATATTTTGTCCGAATCGGTCAAAAGACTTCTCTTGTGTTTCATCAGCTTTTACTCACTCCGATTGTATTTTGAGATAACTGACAGCGTTGAGATCGAGTCCTGCGGGCGGAATATTCTCTTGCATCATTCCGCGCGCGCGAGCGCAAATCATCGCGGCGTTGTCCGTGCATAACGACATGGGCGGAAAGTAAACGGTAAAATTATTTGCCTTGCACTCCGAAGTTATCTTCTCGCGCAGATACGAATTTGCCGCCACTCCGCCGGCCAGCGCGAGCGTCTTTATGCCGGTGCGTTTCGCCTCGTTGACAGCAGTGTCAACCAACATGTCAACCGCGGTTTTACTAAACGACGCACATACGTCCTCAACGTTCGGCTTTTCGCCGCGCTGTTCGAGAGTGTGCAGATAATTTACGACCGCTGTCTTCAAGCCCGAATAACTAAGCTCGCTTCCGCGGTGCTTGTGCGAGATAAATTCGATATCGGCCTTGCCGAGCTTACTGCGCTTGTCTATCTCCGGCCCGCCGGGGTACGGCAAGCCTATCGCGCGCGCCACCTTGTCAAACGCCTCGCCTATCGCGTCATCGGTAGTGGACGCGAGCATTGCAAATTTGTTGTACCCGTCTACGCGCACGATACCCGTGTGACCGCCGCTCGCGACAACCGCCAAAAACGGCGGCTTAAGCTCGGGCGACGATATATAGTTTGCGGCAATATGCGCTTCGATATGATTGACGGCGTACAGCGGAACGTTAAGCGCATAGCTAAGCGACTTTGCCGCCGACAGCCCTACAAGCAACGCTCCGACCAGCCCCGCACCGTATGTAACGGCAATTGCGTCGATATCAGTCAGCTTGACGCCCGCTTTGTTTACGGCTTCGTCTACGACGGGAATGACTGCCGTCAAATGGTTGCGCGACGCTATCTCGGGCACCACGCCGCCGAATCGCCTGTGAATATCTATCTGCGACGAAATCACGTTAGACAGCAGCAGTTCGCCTTTCATGACCGCCGCCGAGGTCTCGTCGCACGACGTTTCTATTCCGAGTATAATCTTTTCGTCCATGTGCAAGATTTCCCGTCAATGCGACTTTTTAAGATAGTCTATAATAAAACCTTCAAGTTCGCCGTCCATGACCGACTGAACATCCGAATTTTCGTACCCCGTTCTGTGATCTTTGACAAGCGTATACGGCTGAAATACGTACGAGCGAATCTGACTGCCCCATTCGATCTTCTTGATTTCGCCCTTTAGACTGGCCGCCTTTTCGCGCTGTTCGCGCTCTTTCAATTCGACCAGCTTGCTCTTGAGCATGGTAAACGCCATCTCGCGGTTTTGCGTCTGACTGCGCTCGTTTTGGCAGGTGACGACAATGCCCGTCGGGAAATGGGTGATGCGTATTGCCGAGTCCGTCTTGTTGATATGCTGACCGCCGGCGCCGCTGCTCCGGAACGTATCCACCCTTATGTCATCGGGATTGATTTTGATTGTCGTATCGTCCTTGATCTCCGGCATGACCTCGAGGCTGGCAAACGACGTGTGCCGCCGCGCCGCCGCGTCAAACGGCGAAATGCGCACAAGTCTGTGCACACCCATTTCGGCCTTGAGATAGCCGTATGCGTTTATGCCGCGTACGAAGAAAGTCACACTCTTGATCCCCGCGTCGTCGCCGTCTAACCTATCTACGACTTCGACGGAATATCCCGACTTCTCCGCGTACATTTTGTACATGCGAAAGAGCATTGACACCCAATCCTGCGCCTCGGTGCCGCCCGCTCCGGCGTGCAGCGACAATATCGCGTCCGACTTGTCGTACTCGCCTTTCAACAGCGCGCTGATTTGCGCCTTCTCCGCATCGACGGAAAGCTGCTCGGTCTCGCTGACGAGCTCGGCAAACAGCTCGTCGTCGGGCTCGACGGCGAGCAATTCCGTCATGGCTTTCAGATCCGCTACGGTAGAAAAGAGCTTGTCAAAACGCGCGAAAGTATTGTCTATATACTTCGCTTGCGTGTTGACCGACTGCGCCGCTTTGGGGTCGCTGTACAGCGCGGGATCGTTTTGCCGCGCCTCCAACTCTAACCGCCTCGCTTTCAGCTTGTCGGGCTCTACTGCGGCGAAAGCGTCGTTTATCATGCCCTCCGCCGCCGATATTTTGACTTTGCACTCTTCTAAATCCATACTTATTTATTCTTCGTTTTTGCCACAGCAGTTTTTGTATTTTTTGCCCGAGCCGCAGGGGCACGGATCGTTTCTGCCGACCTGCTTGCCCTTTGTTTCGGGCTGGCTGACCGTGCGCTCTTGGGCGCTTCCGCCGTGGCTTTCTATGAGCTCGGTCTGTTGCTTGGGAGGCTCGGGCGGATACTCGACGTTGACGTGGACGAGCATCGATACGACGTCCTCGCGTATGCGGTCTATCATCTCGTCGAACATCTCGAAGCCCTCTTTCTGGTACGCTATTACGGGATCCTGCTGGCCGTATGCCTTTAGGCCTATGCCGCTTTTAAGCGCGTCCATGTTGTCGATATGGTCCATCCATTTCTGATCGACGGCGCGGAGCATGACATACCGCTCGATGTTCTCGAAATCGACGTTGTGTTCCTTGGCTTCGGCAATCTTGGCCTCATAACGCGTCTTGAGCTCCTCGTACAGCATGTCGGTAAGCTCGTCGGGAACGTAGTTTTTGAGCTTGTCCTCGGTGAAGAACTCGTGCTCGCCGGGCAGAAGCTTGCGCTCGACCTCTTTGTTGAGCTCCTCCGAATCCCACTCGTCGTAGTCGACCTTGGGATCGGTGTACGCGCCCACAATGTATTCGCAACGGTCGCGCATAATCTTGAGTATCTCCTCGTGCATAGGCATGCCCTTGAGAACTTTGCCGCGCTCGGCATAGATTATTTCGCGCTGTTTGTTCATGACGTTGTCGTATTCGAGAACGGACTTACGCACAGAGAAGTTTCTTCCCTCGATGTTGCGCTGTGCCGTCTCTATGCGCTTTGACAAAATCTTGGCTTGGAGCGGCGTGTCCTCGTCTACTCTGAACAGCGCCATGACTTTTTGAAGTCTGTCGCCCCAAAGCCTCAACACGTCGTCTTCCGCCGACAGGTAGAATATGGACGAGCCGATATCGCCTTGACGACCGGCACGACCGCGAAGCTGGTTGTCTATGCGTCGCGACTCATGCCGCTCTGTGCCTATTATACGCAGGCCGCCGAATGCGACTACCTTTTCTTTTTCCGCCGCAATCTCTGTCTTGAGCTCTTCGATATACTGATTGTACATCTCGCGCGCTTTTAGCACTTCTTCGTTGTCGGACGGGAATACGGAGGACGCTATGTCGATTGTCTCATCGTCGAAGCCGTCCTTTTTGAGCCGCTCTTTCGCGGTGAACTCGGCGTTGCCGCCAAGCATGATATCCGTACCGCGGCCCGCCATGTTCGTGGCGATTGTTACTTGGTGTAGCTTTCCCGCCTGCGCGACGATGGCCGCCTCTTTCGCGTGGTTTTTAGCGTTGAGAACGTTGTGCGGAACTTTCTCACGGCGCAAAATCTTGCTCAATTCCTCGCTCTTCTCGACGTTTGTCGTGCCGACAAGGACGGGTTGACCGCGGTCATAGCATTCTTTGATGTCCTCGACGATGGCGCGTATCTTGCCCTTCTCCGTCGTGAAAAGCAAATCCTCTTCGTCGACGCGCTGGCTAGGCAGATTGGTGGGTATCGTCACAACGTCAAGCTTGTATATGGAACGGAACTCGTTTTCCTCCGTCTTGGCAGTACCGGTCATGCCGGACAGTTTATCGTAAAGTCTGAAGTAGTTTTGGAATGTAATAGTCGCAAGCGTTTTGTTCTCCGACTGAATGCGAACATTCTCCTTGGCCTCGATAGCCTGATGCAAACCGTCGCTGTACCGCCGGCCTATCATCAATCGTCCGGTAAACTCGTCGACGATGACAACCTCGCCGTCGCTGACGATATAGTCTTGGTCGCGGTGCATGATGAAGTTGGCTTTGAGCGCATTGTTGATGTAATGATACAGCTCGGTGTTTTCTATATCTGCGAGGTTTTCAACCTCGAAGTATGTTTCGGCGCGCTCGATGCCCTGCTCGGTGAGGTTGATTGCGCGCTTCTTCTCGTCAATCTCGTAATCTGTGTCCTTGACAAGCCGACGGGCAAACCTGTTGGCGCGCGAATACATCTCGCTGCTCTTTCCGCCGCGGCCCGAAATAATCAGAGGCGTGCGCGCCTCGTCGATGAGTATGGAGTCGACCTCGTCGATGATAGCAAACGCAAGATCGCGCTGGACCATGTCCGCTTTGCGCGTGACCATGTTGTCTCGAAGATAATCGAAGCCGAGCTCGTTATTGGTGCCGTATGTGATATCGCAATTATATGCGGCGCGTTTTGCATCCGGCTTCATGCCCGAAACCGCTACGCCGACGCTAAGCCCCAAAAACCTGTGAATCTTGCCCATCCACTCCGCGTCGCGGCGAGCTAAGTAGTCGTTGACGGTGACTACGTGCACGCCGCGCCCCGCTATCGCGTTGAGGTATGCCGGAAGGGTTGCGACAAGAGTCTTGCCTTCGCCCGTGCGCATCTCGGCGATACGGCCCTGATGGAGCGCAATGCCGCCCATGATCTGCACTTTGAAATGCTTCATATCGAGGACGCGCTTGCCCGCCTCTCTTACGACGGCGAACGCCTCGGGCAACAGATCGTCGAGCGTCTCGAAGTTCTCGTTGTAACGCTTCTGAAACTCCGCAGTCTTGCCCCTGAGCTCGTCATCCGTCATTGCCGCGAACTTGTCCTCGAGCGCGAGGACCTGCTCCGCCTTGGCAGACAGTTTCTTTACGTTGCGACGGTTGTCGCTGCCCGTGATAAATGAAATAAGTCCCATATTCTCTGCTTCCTTCAATCACAGATTGATTATTTGATTTCGTTATTTTATCTGTAAATTGCCGTTATTTACATAATTGAGTACGCTTTATTTATATCATAACTGCGCCCTGTCACAGTCGTACCGTCCCAAACAGCGAAACGCCGTGCAGTGTTTCGCCGCCGCTTGAAGAAGCTTGTTGAGCTCGGTGTTGGAAAGCGAAAAGTCGAAGTCGGTAAAAAACCTGTATTCGCCGCTACCCGATCTGTGCGGGCGCGAAAGTATGCGCGTTAGATTGATATTGTGCTCGTCAAACACCGACAAAACTCTCAACAGCGCGCCCGGCCCGTCGACAAGGTCAAACGCTATCGACACCGTATTGCCACGGTCGCTCTCCTTCTTGGACAGTAGCGCAAACCTCGTCGCGTTCAAGAGGCTGTCCTGTATGCCTTCGGCAAGCGCGATTTGGCCCTCTTTCGGCCTAAACGCAATCGCCGCGACCGTGTCCGTCGCCAATCCAAGCGCCGCCGACGTCGACGACATCGCGATCACGGGTACGCCTATCTCGGAAACAAACTTCCGACACTGCGCTATCGCCTGCGGGTGCGACATTATCTTTTGTATGCCTTCTAACTTCGCCCCGCGCTGTGCAATCAGGCTGTGGCGAACAGGCAAAACGATCTGGCGTGAAATATACAGTCCCGAGTCGAACAGCGCGTCGTAAACCTCGTTGACAGTGCCCTCGACGTTGTTTTCGAGCGGAAGAACGGCCCACTCGCATTCACCGACTGCCGCGGCCAAAACCTCGGTCATAGTGTTATAACCTTTCAGCCCGCCGTTTACCAACCGCATCGCCGCCGCATGGCTGTATGAATTCTCGTCGCCGAGATATGCTGTCATACCATTATTACACACCGCTTAATATTTTATCACAGTCGGTTTATAAAATCAAGGGATTTCGCGCAAAGAAACGCATAATATATCGCGCGTGCGCTAAACTATTATTATGAATACACGCGTATGCATCTGCTGCGGCAAGGAATACCCGATAGAAAAGATTTTGCACTGCACGTCGTGCGGAAGCTGCTTTTGCGAACGGTGCGCTCAAAAGCTCCACGGCACGGAATGCGCCAAGGACCTATCATACTTCGATTGACGTATAAACAATAAAGCGTTGAAAAGAGCGGACTCGGTACAACCGAATCCGCTCTTTGTCATTTATTATCTGTTTGTCTGAATCGACGGCGTAGTCGCGGCGCGAGAGCAGGAAGCCAAGTGCCGACCGACGGGAGTTTAGTAAAACCTAAATGACCGAGGGCGGCAAACCGATAATGGTGGAAAGAACTATGCTGACGGCGGAGGCCCGCGTCAGACGGGCAACAGGCGACGAGGCGCGACGGGAGTTTAGTAAAACCTAAATGACCGAGCGCCGAGG
>JAFLVF010000030.1 GCA_022508425.1 Clostridiales bacterium
AGTCGTAACAAGGTAGCCCTACGAGAACGTGGGGCTGGATCACCTCCTTTAAGGACCGACAATCAGAGTCGGTTACAAAAACAAATTTTTCTCAATCGATTGTTTGCTAAAATCTTTCACTTATATTGTGTGTTTGGAAAAGGACCTTGCTGAAAGCGGGGTTCTTTTTTTTACGGCTTATGTATCGGACGGATGCGGGCTACGTGCGTAGCCTCCTCAGTCATTTAGGTCTGACTAATCTCCTTCGGCGGCTTGCCGCCTATTACCTGCCTGCGCCTCGCCTAAGCCGTCGGCGCCGCAGGCGCACTTCTTCACTTTTCACTCAACTTGCCTTCCCCGGGTTGGGGAAGGGGAACGTTCGCGATGGATGAGGTTATCCTTATAAAACCCACTTCAATATTTTCTTGTCATGCTGAGGCACCAAGCCGAAGAATCTAGGGTGCAAGTGCGCCCGCGCAGCGCCGCAGGCGCACTTCTTCACTTTTCACTCAAATTCGCTCCGTTTAATTAGACAGTGCGTTGGGGGCTGTGATCACCTAGATCCTTCGACTTCGCGTACGCTTCGCTCAGGATGACAACATTGGTTGTTTTGTGTCATTCTGAGGTCAGCGGCTATAAATCAGCTGAAAATACCTTAGATCAGTCCTAAAACTTTTACATTTTTACCATAAAACGTTTGACATGTGTTCAAAAAATATAGTATACTGCTACAAATATGGGGGCATTGATGCGACATAGGGGTCGTTCAATGCTCTTTTTGTCGTATTTTTGGTAAAAACCTTTCAAAAGGAGTTTAGATTATGAAAAAGGGCAGATTATCGATACTGGCAATCGCTGCAATCGTCGCCTGTTGCTTTACGGCGATAGGCTGCAGTAAGAAAGCCGGTGACGAGCACGAGCACGAGTTCGGTAGTTGGGCAATTACCGAGCAGCCTACGCAGGACGCGGGTGGTAAGATTACCCGCACGTGCACGGCTTTGGACGGCGCGGCGGAAGTCGTAGACGTTCCGGCGCTTTCCGATACCGAATTCTGGTCTGTTAGCACTACGCCGGCTACGCACGTGGACGCGCAGAAGCTTACATATTCCAACGCGACGTACGACGTCAAATTTACCGTTGACGGCGAGGCGGCGCTCGGCCATACCTGGGGCGAGTGGAGCGTAAAAGAAAGTGCGCGGCCCACGACGACGTCGGGCGGCAAAATCGTTGCCACTTGTACGGAAAACGACGGCGGTGTCAAAGAGATGGACGTTCCCAATCTCAATGATACGACGTTCTGGACGGTGACTACCACTCCTGCCGGTCACGTAACGCCCGGCTCGCATGTTTACAGCAACGCGCAATACAAAGTTACGCACACAGTGCCCATTCCCGCTACCGGTCACACCTACGGCAAGTGGGCGTTTGTAACGGGTAAAGTTCCGACGGCAAATCAGGGCGGTCAAATTATCCACACCTGCACGGAAAATGACGGCGGAGCAGAAATCAAAGACGTTCCTAAGTTTACGGACACGTCGTTCTGGACTGCCGGATTGTTCACCGCGCCCGGTCACGAAACTGACGGATCGCAGGTCTATACCAATACGGCGCACGGGATCTCGTACACATTGACTTTACCCGCGACAGGCCATACCTGGGAGCCGTGGGAATTCGCACTCGAACCGACCGAGTACGATTCGGGCTACTTGATGCGCACTTGCTCGGCCGGTGACGGCACGCAAACCGTGAAAGTTCCCAAGCTGACCGACACGACTTTCTGGGATATCGACGAAATTCCGGTAAGCTACAACACGGCAGGGTATAAAACATATACTCCTAAGCCGGAGAAAAATATCGATTTCGAGCATCGCGTCAAGACGGGTGACAAGCTCGTCGCCCCGTACGACAATCAGACGTATTACACGATTGCCTACCAAATTACCAGCGATGGCTTTATCAATCGCAATAGTGTTAAACACACATCATGGGTTGAAGCACATCTCGAATTGGGCGGCGAAAATTGCAATGAGGGCGTCGGTAACGGTCAACCGTTCCAGAATAAGCATGTTACAATCACGATGGTTGACGCCGAGACCGGCAGAATCAATTTCACGATTGTGGATAGTGATTCCAAAGTAGAAGAAGCTGTCGGCTATGTCTGCATGGACTATGACAACGGCACAAAGCAGTTTGTACATCCGGTAATCATTTATCAGGATTCTAAAAATGATTATTACTTGTTCACTCCGTTTGTACAGGATGATGACAATAACGGTCATGATGGTGCATATTATGCTAACGAGGCTTCTGCCGCTTGGACATTTACCAACGAAAGCGGATTTGCATGCAAGGGTCTTGCCGTTTCTTACGAATGCGGCGAAGACGGCGATGTCCTCAACTTCTACCTCGAAGAATCTGCTACAGGCGACTTTGTCGTGCACTTCGGCGTAACATTTGAAAATGCGAAAAAGAACGGCTCGGCAGTGTTGGCAGATACTATTTACGGTACCTCCGAATGGGTATATGTCAAGGACGCCGATGGCAATATCCTTAATTCGTTCGGCTTCGACGGCGAGAGCATGAGAGTGCTCGACGGCTTTGAGGGAGCGTATGAAGGCTCTGTCGAAGACGACGCAGGCGAACCTGTCGTCGGTGCGCCTACGGAGTTCACGCTCGACGGTATGGGTGGCGTCAAGGAAGACCGGAACGCGCACTACGATATACTCGGTGCAAACGAAATCGGCTTGTACATTGGCGGATGCTACTACGAGCTTACGCTTGACAGCGACGGCAGCTTTGACGGTACCAAGCCCATGGTCAAAGTATCCTTCTACTATGTCAACGGCCTGGACGATGATCAGGTTGCTGAAGTAAATCATAACAAGAATATAGAATTAGGCGAAGTTTTGGAAGAAAAGACCCCTACGACGGCCGAAGGCTTTATGGGCTGGTTCTTAGACGAAGGTACTTGGAAACAACCGGTGTCCAAGAATTATATCCCGACCGCCGATGTCGGCATCTATGCGCGTTGGTCTACGACCTTTGTATGGTTGCATATCGAGGGCGAGGAAGATCAAGACCAGTCCAATATTAAGAAAGTTTACTTCAATGTTGGCGATACTTTCGTGGACATCGCTTCTTCCTATGTTGTTACGCCCGATGTAGGCAAAAACCGTTATCTTGTCGGCTGGTATTTCTATAATAAGGATTCGCAGAAGACGCCTGTACCCATGAGCACGCTGTTGGTTGCCGACGATAGCAATCTTCATATCTATGCCGATTGGGCAGAGCTTCCCGAGTACTTCGGTGCCTATCAAGGCGCGCAATTGCTTTCCAGCACTTTCGGGAGCAGTGCACAAGTTACGATAGACGAGAACGGCAGAATAATCGGTTCTATATTTACCGGTGGCAACAATCAAATAGAGATTAACGGCACGATTACGGCGTATGAAAACGGTCGTATCACATACAACGACAACGGCACTAAGTACATGTGGTTTGACGTCGAATCCGGTCTACTTGTAATTCCCGACGATCTTACAAAGACAGAAATTGACACATTCCCTTTCCTGTTGGCGAAAGATGGTGTCAATGTAGAGGGCTTTGCGAGCGGCTTCGGCTTCCACGACGGCGCGTCGACGTTTCAGGACAAGACAAAGCTTGTTTCTTACGACGACGGAAAAATGGCGTTCATATACACAAATCATATTTACAGTGATGTGTCCATAACGGACGCATACGGCGCGACTATTGCTACACCGGCCGCCGCCAAGGCTTCAAAGACGCTCGTCATAACATACAGCAACGGCGATCCGATCATAGCTTTCGGCACGACCGCAGACAGTTTTGAAAAATCAAGTGACGAGCTTGGTGCAAACGCCGAGCGCAAATTGCTCGACGGATATTATGGCGTATACACCGATTCCGAGTTTGGCACAGTCAAGGTCGACGGTCTCGGCACGATGACATTCGACGGCAAGAAAGCGACGTATGAGCATGTAGTTGCCGGCGATTACTTCGATGTGTTTGTCTACGAAGTTGAAACGAAAACGACGCCTTCGGACGATGACGACGACACCACTACGTCTACTTCGTACAAGAAAATTGTCAAAGAATATTTCAAGATGATTCTTGACGGTACCTCTTGCACGCTTGAGAAGGTAATGGTTACGCTCACATTCAAGCCCAATCTGCCGGGCGATGCCGCGGGTGCGGACGGTGTTGTGGAGAAGACGGTGTCTGTCAATGCCAACATCATCTTTGCGTTAGACTTGTCATTTAATTATCCTGATATCGACAACTACGTATTCGGTGGCTGGTATACTAACGAAGAATGCACGGGCGAGAAGCTGGACAGTGTCACTATCAAAGCAGATACGAGCATCTATGCTAAGTGGCTCGTCAAGCACATGATAACGCTGTATAAGAACCATAAACAAGAGGTGGAGGACCTCGCGCCCGTATACGTAGGTCACGGCTTGGTCGCGGATGAAATTCCCGATCCCGAAGTTTCCGATGAAAGCGTTGTCTTTATGGGCTGGTATCTTGAGCCGGATTATGTAAACATGTGGAATCCCGCCACGCCCGTTACGGAGGACTTCTCTCTGTATGCAAAATGGGGCAGCCCGGCGTATGCGCATTTGTATTATCATTTCCGCATATCCGGCATAAGTGAGAGCGGTACCGATAGCAAATCTTATGACGGCACGATTGAATTTAATGCTAAGGGATATGCTTCCGGCGGTGGATATCCGTTCAACTCCGGTAATGCCCAACAAATCAATAACTATGACGATGTAAACGGAACATTCGTTATGTACAATGCGTCATCTTCGGGATTCGGTGTCGGTAACCACTACGGTTATGTCGACGTTGAAAGCGGAATGATGTATGTGAACTGGAACGTTGGTGATTTCGGAAATGCCGACATTACAAGAGCTGTCTTGTTAGTTCCTTCGACGATTATAACCGGTTCTGTATACGATGTGTCAGGATGGAAGGAGTCGTATTGGAATAGCGGCAAGACGAGAGCTATTACATTTGTATACGACGATGTCACATATAGCTTGTTTGTGCATAAAAACGTCGTTTATTTTGATGCATCGTTTAAGACTGCCGACGAAGCCGATGTCGCCGGCGATGCATGCTATCGTTCGCCTACGCTTTATGTGTATGACAAAAATGACGAGCTGATCTTCAAATTCGGTTACGACGGCTCTGTCATGAACGAATACGACGGGTACGAAGATATTACTTACGCCGGTGCACTTGGCAATCTTACCGTAGACGGTATCAATACCATCCATATCGGCGACAAGGAGGGTACGTACTCTCTTGCCTCTGCCGGTGCCGGCTATACCGCAGACGTTTATATCGACGGCAAGTACTATGAGATTACTCTTAACAAGGCGGCCGAGACATATACGCACAACATGCCTATGGTCGACATTGAGTTTGTCACCGATTATGACACGGCACATGCCGCAACGATGAATGTCAACAAGAATATCGGTGTTACGCTGCCTCATCTTACCGACGCAACTTACATATTCCGTGGCTGGTTCACCGACGAAAGCTGCAATCATCCCGTTGCACTTGTCGAAGGCAAGTTCGTTCCGGTAAATGCGACGACCACGCTGTATGCTAAGTGGGATGTCAAAGCCACGCTCACCGTCGTGTATGCAACTATCACGCATGACGGAATTACCAACATGCAAAACGCGACTAAAGAGTACGGCGTGGGTGACAGTCTTGACCTCAAAGAATTTATTCCTAATCCGATTATTGTAAACGGCAAGGCATTTGTCGGTTGGTACAGAGATAGGTCGTGCACGCAAGAGTTCAACGACGAGACAATAGACGGCGATATTACGGTGTACGCCAAGTGGGTAGATCCTGTCCCCATGTACGGCGATTATTACGGCTGGAATTTGTTTGGCGCCGGTAGTAAAACTCCGGGATCGACATCAACCTCATCTAAGTCACTTATCATTCATCCGGACGGTAAAGTTACCGGCTCGAAAGAAGGAAACATCATGACTGATGCCGAGCATGAGTACAATCCCGAGACAGGCGTGTTCTACATTCAGAGCACGAGCGGCACTATATATTATCTCGTTTATGATGCTGTGAGCGGTGCAATCGGTGTGGCCGACGGTTCTAGCAACACTAACTTTGGCGACGATATGGACCTGTTCTTTACAAAATTCTTAGCATCGACCGGCAATGGCAATTCCGCCACCCTCGGTCAGGGCGGTAATTTAACCGGCGGTAAATTAGTGACTGTTAAGTTCGTTGATGATACTACACAGAACTTGTTTGTTACTAACACAAGAGTTTACGGTGGTGTAACTTGGGAGGCAACCAACTCAAGTGGTAAGCTTGAAGAATACACTGCTCAAAACGCCGGCAACGCATACGCGCTGATTATATGGGATTCGAACGGAGATGTCATCACGGTACGCCGTAAGGTAGGTTCGACATGGTCTGAGAGTACGCTCGACAAATACGCCGGCGCGTATACATACTCAGGCACCGGTATTGACCTCGGTAAGCTGACGCTTAACGGAATCGGAGTTGTCAAACTTAGTGACACAACAGGTACGTATAAGATTGTTGACAGTACATATTCTGTTGATATGACTGTGAACAGCACATATTATCGTGTCACGCTTAATACGACCGAATGGACGTATGTTTGCAATGAACCCAAAGCGACGCTTGTTTTCCATTCTAACGGTGGTTCGGAAATTGAGAGCATAACGGTCAATTTGAATTCACAAGTGCCCGTAGGAAGTGCCGATTATACTCCTGTGTGGGTAGGATATATCTTTGACGGTTGGTATTTTAATAGCGACTTATCCGGAAGCAAAGCCAGCTACAACTATACGGTGACTACAGAAGGAACTATAGACTTGTATGCGAAGTGGACAGAGGGTTACGTGTTGAGAATTCATGTCGCTGAAGATACTACTGTCGTCACATTGTCTAAGAACGCAACTATTAAGATTGCAAGCGGTACTGCAACGGGTACGTCCAACTATAATCTTAACTATCCTGTATGTCCCGAAGGCAAGATGTTCTACGGCTGGTTCACAGACGATGGCTTCAATAATCCTTATACCCCCGGCAGTCTCACAGGCAACCTTGACTTGTATGCCAAGTTGGTTGATGCACAAGTGACGGTCAATTACGGTACGTCTTCTTATATTTGGACTGTAACATCCGACGGCGATAATACTGTGTGGAAGAGCGGCGGAAAAGGAACGAACAATGCAACTTCGGCATTTACAATTACTGCCAGTGTCGCCGGAGTATTGATGTTTGATTACAGAGTCGATTCCGAATCAAGCGACAAATTATCCATCAAGAAAGGCTCGACAACATATTATGAAGGCGGCGGTACCGGTAATCCGTATACTGCTTTGCAAATTGTACTTATGGCAGGCGAGAGCGTAACTATCACTTACAAGAAAGACGGTAGCGGTAATAACGGCGAGGACGCTGCATTTGTGCGCAACATTGTGTTTGCTGCCTTCGACAATACACTTGAGGGTGACTATACTTGGGTGGATCATGACAGCATACATCTCGACGGACAAATGACTATCACTTGGGGCGAGAAGACCGGTACATACATGCCTATGGATGCGGAAAATACATTTGACGTGTACTTCCAAGAAGGCGGCGTCAATGTCGAGCATTACACGCTTGTGTTAAACCGCGTCAACAGCACTTATACTCTTACGGAAAATAAAGTTACTGTCACGTATGAGATGAACGGTTATGGTACCGCTCCGAGTGAAACGTCTGTCTGGAATAACATTTCGTGGATTATACCCGAGCCCGACGCCGTTGCAGGAATGGCGTTCAAAGGCTGGTTCACCGACGATGGACTCAGAAATAAAGTCACTGCAATTGCCCCGACGGAAGATATAACGCTTTATGCAAAGTGGGCAGAAACGATTTCCGTAAACGTTCACATGAATGGCAACGGCGCCGATACTACAATTCCCGTTGTAGAAGGCGAGGTCATTTATCCTCCGTTCCCCGCATATAGCAACGGTAAGGCTTTTGAAGGATGGTACATCGATCCCGAATGCAAAAATAAGCTCAATACAAATGACGTAGCTACAAAAGACGGAATATCAGACATATATGCAAAGTGGATAGAAACTACTTATGCAATGTACGGAGAATATAAGGGTGTTGAGTTATATGCGAGCACTTCGTATACGGACTTAATAAAGTCGGGATCCCAGATTTCAAGGGCGTTTAGCGTTAATGAAACAGGTAATGTAACCGGCAAATATACAGCGACGGTCTCATCGTACAATCCCGAGTCAAATACATTTAAGTATAAAGATGACGGTCAATATGCAACATATGATTCCAAATATGGAATTGTTGCCGAATCGTATAATGGTAGCGCAACCAACTTATCGAGCAGCGACATCTGGATTTACTTCAGGGATGCGATAAAGGTTGAGATATCTGCCAAGCTGGCAAATAAAGACAGCTCCGGAACGTCTATGTGGGTGTCGGTGTTGACGGTTACGCGTACAAACGGTTCTACGTTTAATGTCCTTGTGTATAACGAAAAAGTTTACGGCGGAGTCACTTGGAACGAGGGTGTAAGTGCTCTCGACACTAAGAATCAGGATACGCTTGTCGTAAAAGATGAGAATGGGAATACGATTATCACAATAGACAAGGCAACCAGTACCGCAACTCCGGCTTAATCAGCGTAAATCAGCAACAACGTAACAACACACAAGACGGCAGGTCGATTATGACCTGCCGTTTTGCTTTGCCTTCAAACGCTTTACAAATACATGTAAATGTTGTATAATCAGTCTATCAATAATATATAGCAAGGAGAAGCCCGACATTGAGTAAATCTCAACAGGAAATTGCGACTCCGGCCTTTGAAATAAAGAATAAGGTCCGTTCGCAATCAGTCGCATTCGGAACAACAAGATGGTTGACATACACGGCGCTGTTGACGGCGCTCGCGCTGATGATGAAGGTGATCGGACAGATAGGTACGCTCAGCGAGATATCCAAGCTCACGCTCATCTATACCGTTTGGCTTGTGGCGGCGGCCGTTCTGGGACCTATCGGGGGCGGCACGGTTTGTTTTATATCGGACCTACTGATAGCGCTCGTCTTTCCGACAGGCGTGCTCAACCCGTTTATAACGCTCGTATGTACGCTGTACGGTGTGTTTGCGGGACTCATCTTCAAGTACCTGCCCACAAAGCATTACTCTGTCAAATTTATCGTGGCGGGACTTTCGTGCGCGGTCGTGTGCACGTTTGTGCTCGATTCGCTCGCCATATGGGGGTGGTGCAAGTACTACCTTGGGCTAAAAAGCTTTATGAGCGGCGGCAAGAACGGATTGTTCGGCATTTACATGCTGACAAGGCTGTTCCAGCTCGGCGTGGCGGCGGCCAACACATTTATAGCCGTTGCAATGATACCACTACTTACCAAACTAAAATTACTCCCGCCCACAAAAAAGGCGGTAAAAAATAAGGAGGCGGGAAATGCCTAATATTTCGGTCAAAATGCTTGCAGGCAGAACGCAAGCGCAAAAGGAACAGCTCGCAAAAGATCTCGTAGAGGTTTTGTCTCGCGACCTCGGCGCGAGTAAGTATTGGATTACTTGTACTATCGAGGACTACGACGCAGAGCAGTGGCAGGAGGTTTTCAAAACGGAAATCGCCGACAAGCCGGACTCTGTGGTGTTCAAAAAGCCCGAATACGATCCCAAAGATTTGCTGTAAAATTTACGAGGTCTGCGTCCGACGGCGCGGGCTTCTTTTTTTGATATTTTGCGGTTTGTCGGTTTTGGATTTTCCGCGCGTTCTTATGTGGATTTCCACATTGATTGCGCCGAATATGACGGCAAGCAGTGCCATGAAGCTCGCTCCGCCTATTGCCGAAGCGAACATTGCGGCGAGCTTGTTGGGAATTATGCCGTTGACAAACTGCGTAAATACGTAGGCAGGATAACTGCTGACGGCGCATACTACGAGCGGGCGGACAAACGACAGCTTGATGCCCGTTCGCTTCTTTATGTCGATTATGTCGAGCACGGACGACAGGATCAGACTTGCGCCGAACGCCGTCATGTATACGTCCATGTCAAACCGTCTGTAGAAGCAGAAGCATATTACGTAAGTCAGCGCCGCGCCGATCAGATAGTTTATCAGTGACTTTTTCTCGAGGTCGAGCGAGTTCAGCATTGACGAGGCGATGTTTTCAAACGACAGCGGCAATAGCAGCCACGACGCTTTTTGCAAGAATATGCCTGCGTCGGTGTTGTCGTACAACAGTACTCCCACGTCGTCGCCGAGCGCGGCAAACACGGGCAGGGCGATGGCGGCAATTACTATCGAGAAGGTGAGCGCGTTTTCTATCTGGCGGCGCATGCTCTTCTTGTCGCCGCGCGCGTACGCTTCCGACAGCGTGGGAATCATGACGAACGCGAGCGAGCCGACCACCGTTATAGGCATGTACAACAGCGGCAACGCCATGCCTACGCACGAGCCGAACACGTACATCGATTGTTCGACGTTCAGCCCGGTCGACATGAGCAGGAACGGTACGGCAATCGCGGTGATATAGCTGTTTACGCTCGACGTCGCGCGCGACAGCGTTATCGGCACGGACGAGCGTATCAGCGGGCTGAAATGCGCTTTGGGGCTTGACAGTCGGCGTTTCCCGGCGAAGTAGAATATGGCGCATGCGGCGGCGGATACCGCGCAAGCGACGCTCATCGACATCGCGACGGCGCTGTTCTTGTCGGCAAAGAGTTGGAATAGCACTACGCAGACGAGTATACGAGCTATCTGCTCGATTAGCTCGACGACGCTGACCGTCACGTATTTCTTTTCCCCCCACAGCACGCCGCGGAACGCCGAGTACACGCCGGAGAATACAAGCGCTGGCAGCATGACTATGACGAGCGCCATCGATTGCGCGTCCGCAAACAGCGTGCCAATCGGCTTCTTCAGCGCCAACACCGCAAGACAGATGGCGGCGGACACAATCAGCTCGATTATGAGTGCCGCCGAGCACAGCCCCGCGCCGCTACGGTTGTCCTTTGCCGTCAGCTTGGACACAACGAGCGGAATGCCCGACGTTATGAGTGTGAGCATGACGAAAAAGAATGACAGCGCGACAGAGTATATACCCATGCCCACGGCCCCGATTTCGCGCGATAGATATATCTTGAACAGAAAACCGAGTATGCGTTCCGTCACGGTGAACGTCGTCATGGTCGCCACCGCTTTTGCCATAGATTTCATAGTTATTATGTTTATGCCGAGGGTTTTGGGTAAATACGCAATACGAATATTAAAATGCAAGTGGATTTACTTGCTTGCAATGGCAAACCCGCGCCGTATTTCAACAACAAGTTGTTTTACGGAGTAAAACGTCAACGGCAGGCGCCGACAGCGATAACTGTTACTTTTTATTATAATTATGTTAGAAATCGGCAAAAAGCCCGTCAGTCCTTGCAATTTTGTATGTATCGTGATATAATATATATGTGGAAATATACGGCAAAAACAGTACATTCGGCTCAGTAAAGCGCTTATTTGCGGCCGTATTGGCGGCGGTGGTCTGCATGTTCGGTCTTGCGGGCTGCGGCGGCTTTTCTGTTGCGGTAGTCGCACCGGACTCAATTGAAATGTATGTCGGTGAAACGCGAGATCTCATGCCGTATGTAAGCGGCGCAGGCGGCGGCGAGGTCAGTTTCTCTTCCTCCGACGACGGCGTTGTGCAAATCTCCGGTTCGTACATGCTTGCGGTTATGCCCGGCGTTGCAACGGTGAGCATAAGCGCAAAGGGCGTGAACGAAAGCTTGAAAATATCGGTAAAGTATCGTGCGGCGAGTACGCTCGAGATAGTCTGCGACGGCGATATCGTTCAAAACGTCGACGATATCTCGGCGGTCACTCCGATAACGTTTTCGGCGCGGTCGGACGAATTCATCGACCCGCAGGCAAGCGTAACATGGCTTGTCGACGGCAAACAAGTTTCTCAAGAAAACGACTGCGTGTTTACGCCGACGCGCTTTGGCGAGTTTGAAATCACAGCTATTCTACAGCACCTTTCGAGGTCGGTGATTGTCAAGGTTTTCCGCACGACGCAAGCGCAAGGAATATTTGTCGGTGAACTCGAGCAAATGCGCAACTATTCGCCGGTCATGTTTTATGCTTACGAGGATATCGATACGAGGAACCCGCGCTCGGTGGTCAGCTGGACGGTCAACGGCGTCGCGGCGTCCGACGGCAAGGTCTTTGAGTTTACGCCGACGGCGCAGGGCAGATACGAAATAGCGCTGATAGTAAACGGCGTTAAGCGATTGATCGACGGCAACGAGAGCGTTACCGTGAAGGCAGGCGGCGAACGCGCGCCTGCGGCGCGGCTTAGGTTTGACGCGGACGGGGTGTACGTCGAGTGGAGCGACGGCGGCAGTGCCAGAAGCGTTATCATTACCGATCCGTCGGGTGTGCGCAACGCGTACTCGAGTTCGGATATAACGTGCTCGTACCGCTTCGGCGACGGAGTGTTTGACGCGACGGGGCTTATCGACGTGACGGCGAGCTCCGCGGGCGATTACTATATATCGGTGTCGGCGGTAGGTCAGGGCGAAACTTTTCGGTTTACACAGTACCCCGACCAAGCGAAAGAGTATATACAAAAGAAGCTGTTTTTCAATAATAGTTTTATCGACAGCACGCAACGTGCAGGCGAGTTTGTGTATGAGATGTACGTTCTCGGCAAGAGCTCGGCAAAAGCGTATATATCGCGTGACGTAGGTATAGAGCAGGTCGAACAAGCCGTATACATCCGCGCAAAAGAGCTCAATCTCGAGGCGAATATGGCGGCGGACGGCAATGTCGTGACCGTCGAGCTCGGCGAATATGTCAACGCTCCGACGGCGCTCGTCGGGCAAATATCCGAGCAAAGCATGTATTCGCTTTTCCCGCACATAGAATATAACGAGACCGATAGGCGGTCGAACTATGCGCTTGCAGTCGACCGCAACGTCAAGACGGCAGAAGTCGCTAACACCGAACAGCTGTTGTATGCGGTGATGCACGGCTACAAACCGACGGCGGTCGGCGCCGCAAAACGTGTATACGACAACGCTCGGCGCTCGCTCATCGCCATTGTCGGTAAGAGTTACTCGGACTATCAAAAGGTGCACGCAATATACGATTGGCTTCAATGGTCGGCTTACAAATCGTTTGTCGGCACGGATGAGGCCCAATATTCGTCAAACTATCTCGAAGGCGTGTTTGACGGCGAGGGTCGCGCACGGTGCGCGGTGACGAGCTTGGGCGCGGCTAAGGCTTTCGCACTGCTTGCGAGCATGGAGGGAATTGTCACGGATATTGCCGCAATCGAGCGTGACGGAACTTATTATTATATTAACAAGGTTATGATAGACGGCACTTGGTATAACGTCGACGTTTACGGCGGCGATTACGAAATGAGCTCGTCGCGCGAGCTGCCTACGCACGAGCGGTTGCTAATCGACGACAACACCGCGCGGCGATTAGGCATTTACAAAGATGACGGGCATGTTGCATTTGACGCAGGGCAAACGTACTACCTGCAAAAATACACGGACGGCGGCGCGTACTACGATTATTACATCGCGGACAGTGAGGCGAACGATTACGCTTCGCTAAAGGCGGCAATATCGGGCGCATTCGATAGGATAGGACGGGGCAAGGTCGATATTTTTTCCGTTACCGGCATAAACGGATACCCGATAGATAAGTTCGGCGCGGAGTTTTACATCGACGAAAAGCTCGATGAGAAGGCGGTTGAAAAGATAACAGCAAACATACGGCGGGCGGTCGACGAGTATGCGGAGAGCAAGTACGGCGAAACTTTCCGCGTGGTAAATGTCATTGCGGCGGGTCGGACGTTGCACGTCACGGCAATCATGCCGATATCATCGGGGCGGGCCGATGCGAGCGCCGCTGTTTATGCGGCAAGTCAAGCACACGGAGCGACAATATTATGAAACAATCGACAAAGAAATTACTGTTTCGCACCGCATTGGGCGTTGTAATAATGGTGGCGGCTATAATCGCCTTTAGTATGTTGCTTACGAGTTGTACGATATTCCGCAACGACGAGTATGCGACGTTCAGCGTGAAATCGCTTACTCTCGAGGTGGGCGAAAGCTACGATTTGCGCCGAGTCATAACCGGCAATACCGAAGATTACAGAATTTCGGTCGATACGGACAGCATTCTGAAAGTCAGCGGAAAGAAGATTACGGCACAGAAAGTGGGTCGCACCGCCGTTTCGGTGATAACGAAAAACAGCGATGATACTATAACCGTCACTGTAAAAGAGGCCGAGCCGACAACGTTTACTATACAGACGCAGGGTCAGACAATTCAGACGGTCGGACAGGCGAGCACGGTGGTGTTTACCGCCAATGCGACGGGAACGCTTCGCGGTGAAAGCGTCGATTGGTACGTGAACAACGTAAAACAGAATTTGCCCCAAGATGAGACGGTGTTTTCGTTTATGCCCGAGGACGCGGGCATATTCACAATCGAAGCCAAGGCGGGAAAATATTCCGCCCAAAGCGTGGTCAGAGCATACTACTCGATAGAAGCGGTCGGAGCCGCTTCGGGCGTGCTCAACCAGTTGGACGGTGAGATTACCGCTATTACGTTGACTGCGACTGCGGCGACGGATTTGAGAAATCCGACTAATTATATTGAATGGGTTGTCGACGGCAAAACGCTGTACGAGGGCGAGAATACAAGCTTTAGGTACGTGCCGAGCATAGGCACGCACGTTGTCGAGCTGTACGTCAACGGCGTAAAACGCCTGATAGGCGGGCAATCGTCCGTGACGGTCAGGGCGGCGGGACAGGCGGACGCGCCGACGGTGACGGGCGTGACGTTCGACAACGTATATCCGCACGTGTATGTGGAATATGAAGGCGCGGACAACGCTCAAGTGGAAATAATTGCGCCCAACGGTCTTATGCTCACGTACCGTCAGTCGGACGAGGCTGTCGCGTCCAAATTCTCGGACGGCAGATTTGACGCGCAGGGCGTCATTTCTACGTGCGCTATGAGCTCGTCGCGCGGCACCTACCGTATACGCGTCAAGGCGCTCGGCGACGGCGATTTGATAAAGGCCAGCGAATATTCCGAAACATTTTCGTTTGTACAGCTTCCTCCTGCGGCAAAGAAGTATCTCGAAACGTCTATACTCGACTTCGATCTTTACCTTACCGACGAAGAAGATTATATCGACGTTTTGGAATATTACGTGCTCGGTAGGAGCAAGACGGCGAGCCGACCGAAGGTTGAGTTCTCGTGCTATATTGCGTTCGATATGACGAAGCAGTCAGAGGCGGAATCGCTGTTTTACGGCGCGTTCGAGTGGGCGGCTACGAGCGGAAGCTATAACAACATCTCCGTAAAGCTAAACTCCAATGTAATTACCACTTCGTTTAACGTTAGCACAATCAATCGCCCGACGCGCCAGTCGTACGACGGGAACAACGATTACGAATACGCGGTGGAGCTCCACGCAATAGCACCGCACATCAACTATGACGAAGCGAAGTACCGCCCGGCAAACTATGTTTTCCCCATAGATTTGGCGGAACGGACGGAAAGCGTATCGTATACCGACGAGCTGTATTATGCCGTCGAGCACAACACACGTCCCATTCCGGAAGCGGGGAGTGCGGCCGACACTGTTTATCAAAAAGCGCGAGAAGCTCTCCGAATGATTGTCACCGACGAAATGTCCGACGTGGAAAAGGCGCATGCAATATACGATTGGATAATGTGGAAGGTAACTTACGATACGCCTGCAACCGAGGTTTCGCGCAACGGCGAGGCGTATTCGGCGTACTATCTCGAGGGCGTATTCGGCGACGGCTCGACGTATATCAAGGATGTGTCGACGGGAAAAAGCGTGGCGTATTACCCGTACGCGGTTTGCGACGGGCTTAGCAAAGCGTACACTCTTATGTGCAATATCGAAGGCGTTCCGTGCGTGCGCGTTGCGGGAATGGCTGGCGACAGTCTGTTGGATGCGGGCGGTCATGCTTGGAACAAGGTCTACGTCAACGGCGGATGGTATCTTGTGGATATAACCTGGGGCGATTCGCAAGGTCGCATCGACAGGACGGTATACGAGTTGAGCCTGCACGACTGGTTGTTCCTGACCGACGAGCAGGCCGACCCGACGCACTTTGAGCCGTATGAATCGGGTGACTCGTACTTGATAAAGGTTCCCGAAACCACGACTGCCAAATTGGACATATATAAGGAAATGACGTATTACGGAGTAGAGATAAACTGCTCTGTCGGGAGAAACGAGAACCAGTCCGATAGATTGGAGGAGATTATACTGCAGTTTGCAAAGAACTACACGCCGAGGTCGAGTCTGTATGTGCCCGGTTGCGGCACGAGCGCGACTCCGTATTCGGGCTTCGATATCAGATTCGAGGACGGCATGAAGCTGACGGAAAGCAACGCTTCGAGCATTGTGCGCTCCGCATTCAGAAAGTATGTGCCGAGCGCGACCGTCGAAACATATCTGACGTCCGACGACGTGCTGATAGTATTGATATCGTAAGACCATATTAACCTAATCAAAAGTATTTGCCTTTTTTCTCAGAAAGTGTTACAATTAAATCAATCACGATCGCGGAAAGAGCGGAACAATAACGGCGTTTGTAGCGAAATTCAAGAAACAATCTGTGATTGTGTTACAATTAAATCAATCACGATTGCGGAAAGAGCGGAACAATAACGGCGTTTGTAACGACATTAAAGAAACAATCTGTGATTGTGTGACGATATTCAAGATAGGAAAGTTGGCTGTAAGGAGCTGTATGTCCGTTATCGATTGCGAAAGAGTGCTTATCAAGCACAAATTCAAGTACAAAAAGGCGTTCGGTCAAAACTTCATCTTCGACGAGGATTTGCTGGACGAGATAGCCGTTGCAGGCGGTGCGGACGGTGCGGTAGTCGTCGAAATAGGCGCGGGCGCGGGCACGCTGTCGCGTGCGATAGCCAAGCGTTGCAAGCATTTAAGCGCGTTTGAAATCGACGAAACTCTCTTTCCGATATTGGACGAAACGCTTGGCGAGTTCGACAACGTCAAGCTGTTCAGCAACGACGTGACGGCAATAGGCATCGAGACTGTAGACATGCTGATAGGCGAGCCTTATATCGTAATAGCCAACCTGCCGTACTACATAACTACGCCTTTGATATTCTTGTTCCTTAAGTCCGAGTTGTGCGGCTCGATCACCTGCCTTGTGCAAAAAGAGGTCGCAGAGCGAATCTGCGCCAAGGACGGCAGCGACTACGGCGCGTTGTCCGCGTGCGTGCAGTCTGTTGCGGAGCCCAAAATCGTCCGCGTCGTCAAAAGCTGGGATTTCTATCCTCAGCCCGAGGTGGACAGCGCGCTCATCCGCTTGGACAGAAAGGCGGGGGCTATGCTCACCGACAAGGCCGACAAGTTCTATAAAAACTGCTTTATGCAAAAGCGAAAGACGCTCGTCAACAACCTGACGGCGGCAGGCGTGGACAAGAACAAGCTCGTCTCCGCGCTCAATGAGCTCGGTTTCAATCAAAACGCGCGGGCGGAGGAGCTCGGCACCCAAAACCTGCAAAAGCTTCAAGCTCTACTTGATAATCAGTAAAAAACCCTAAAAGGAGAATATATTATGGAAACCTACGGAATCGAAAAGCACGGGATAATCAATCCCAAAAAAGTAGACCGCAACCTCAGCCCCGCAGTGCTTACGGAAGAGGCGCTCAAGACCGAAAAGGCACGGCTTACCGATACGGGCGCGTTGCTCGTGGCAACGGGCGCGTACACCGGGCGCAGTCCCAAGGACCGCTTTATCGTCGACGAGAAAGGCGTCAGCGACAAGATCGATTGGGGTAGTGAGAACAAGAAATTTCCGCTTGACAAGTTCGAGCTTATATACAAGAAAGCGGTCGAATATCTTTCGGGCAAGAATGTTTATATATTCGACGGCTTTGCCGGCGCGGATCCCAAATACCGCGTATCTGTGCGCGTAATCAACGAGCTCGCGTCAGAGAATCTGTTCATGAACAACATGCTCTTGCGCCCGACGGCAGACGAGCTTAAAAAGTTCAAAGAGGACTACACGGTAATCGCCGTGCCCGGGCTCAAGCTCGATCCCAAAGAGTGCGGCACCAACAGCGAGGCGGCTATTCTCCTTTGCCTCAACAAGAAGGTGATTCTCGTCGTCGGCTCGCAGTATGCGGGCGAGATGAAGAAGTCTGTGTTCTCGCTAATGAACTATCTGCTTCCGCAAAAGGGCGTGCTCGGTATGCACTGCTCGGCGAACATGGCGCTTG